>JAOTWE010000107.1 GCA_029863065.1 Betaproteobacteria bacterium | reverse complement strand
GTCGAGCAGAACGTCGCCGTCTCGCTCAAGATCTCCCAGCGCGCCTACGTTCTCGAGAACGGCCGCATCGTCATGAGCGGGTCGGGCGAGGAGCTGCTCCACAACGACCGCGTGCGGCAGGCTTATCTGGGTCTATAGCCGACGTTGTCGGACACGTCGATAAGCGCGCCTTGAGACGCAATTGCCTATCAGCTGGGTGTGGGGTGCGTGCTTGGGCACTCGCAGGACGATGGGCGAGGCGCATTGCGCAGAAACATGCGGTCGCGGCGCGCGCGAGCACTCGGGTTCAGAGGGCCGCGCTCAGGCGCTCGAGGCCTCGTTGCGCACGACCTCCGAGGCGGACAGCAGGACCTGGGTGAACGCGGCGGTGTCTTAGCCGGCCGCCGCCGCAACCGGCTGCACACTGCACACCCGGTTGCGCCCACCCTCCTTGGCCTTGTACAGGCCTTGGTCGGCGCGGCTCAGTAGCTGAGGGATCTGCTCATCCGCATCCAGGGTCACCGCGACGCCTATGCTGACGGACACCTGCAATTCCAGGTCGCCGCAGCGCACCGGCTGGTCGCGGACGCTCGCGCGCAGTCGCTCGGCCACCCGCATACCCTCGACCAGATTGGTGGCCGGCAGCACCACCAGGAACTCCTCGCCGCCGTAGCGGCCGATTACGTCATAGGCCCGCAGCGAGGACTTGAGCCGCGAGCTGACGGTCTGGAGCACGTCGTCGCCGACCAGGTGGCCGTGGGTGTCGTTCACCCGTTTGAAGTGGTCAATATCCACCATGAGCAAGCTCATGCACGTGAGCACTTCCTCGACCCGCACCCGCCGCATGCGTTCGCGTTCCTCCATCAGCCGGTCGAGGACGTGGCGGCGATTGAAAATGCCGGTGAGTGCATCCATCGACGCAATTTCACGCAGCCTGCCCTCCGCTTTCCGGAGCCGCACCATGCCCTTGTGCATGGGCGCGTAGAGCAAACCGAAGACCACCACCAGTACCACGGCCAGCACCGCCAGGGTGTACGCGATGGCCGTCAGCACCCGATCGCGGGTCGAGCTGATGTCGGTATAGACCTCGAACGCGCCGACGATGACGTTGTCCACACGTATCGGCAAGTAGGTCTCCACCACGTCCACGTGGAAGCGGTCTTCGCCCTTGAGATCGCGCACCGTGTCCTTGTTCTCCAACTGCGAGACCACCGTTCCCGCCGAGAGCGTGCCGTCGAGCTTGGAATTGCTCCCCTCGACCTTGCCGATGATCTTCTCGTCGGTGCTGTAGACGATGGTCTTGTCGGCGGAGAAGGCTTTGATCTTGTACATGTTGAACGTGCGCAGGAATTTCTTCATGCGCTCGTCCAAACCCGCGAAGTCATCCGGTCTCACGACGACGGCAACACCCTGGCCATCGCGTCGCAGCAGCGTGGCGCGCTCCTGCTCGAAAATCGAGTTGCCCACATAGATCGCCGTCTCTTCCGCCACCTTGGTCATCTCGATGCTGTAGACGCGATAGATGCCACCACCGGCCAGGACCAGGATCGCCACCACAGCAAGCACTGAAAGGACGGTGAACAGCCTCAACAGCCTCACCGAGGCGTCGCCCTCGGGAGGCACGCTCGCGGCGCGGGCAGCGCCGCTTGGCTGGGCAGGAGCTTCCGCACTCATCTAGTCGCCGTGGGTCCCCATTCGCCTCTCCTTAGGTCCACCGAACGCGGCGGCGTGCGGCCACACGCCGCATCGGCCCGTTACCGCACGAGTGTACTGGCGGTTATTGTAACCGGGGGCACCGACGGCCCTTCGGCGTGAATCAATGTTGCTTGAGCTGTTTCCGAGGCGGACAGCAGAACCTGCGTGAATGCGGCGGTGTCGTTGAGCGGCCCGGGCGACGAGCTCCCTCACAACGCCCGCGTCCGACAGGCTTATCTAGGTCTATAGTCGACGTTGCCGCACACCTCAAGAAGAGGGCCATGACGCGCAATTGCCTACCGACTGGGCGCGGCGTAGGGTGCTGATACTAAGAAGAGTTAGACGCTTGGAACACGACCGTGCCCGCGCTCACCACGCCCGAAGCGAAACGCTTCTACGATCGATTCGGAGCCAAGCAGGACAAGCAAGACTTCTACGAGGCCGCGGCGATCGATGTTCTTCTCGCGCACGGCGATTTCAACCACGCCCATAGCGTCTTTGAATTGGGGTGCGGAACCGGCCGCCTGGCACGGACGCTTCTCCTGAATTTCCTTCCCGCTACGACGACCTACTGCGCCGTGGATATCAGCTCGACGATGGTCGCCCTTGCCGCGGACAAGCTTTCACAGTTCTCAGGGCGTGCAGAGGTATCAATCTATTCCGGGGAAGGAAATCTTCCGGTTTCCTCGCAGTCGGCCGACAGGTTTCTTGCAACCTACGTTTTCGACCTTCTTTCCGTGCCGGAACTGCGTCGCATGTTAGGTGAGGCGCACCGAATTCTTCAGCCCGGTGGTCTGCTCTGTCTTGCGGGCGTCACATCCGGAGCAACATTCCTGTCTCGCGTAGTTAGTTAGTAATGGGGCTTTGGCGCGGACTATTCAGGTTCGCTCCTGCCCTCGTTGGCGGCTGTCGTCCGATCCGCCTGCGCGAACACGTCAGTGCCGATCGATGGCAGCTCAAGCACCATCGCGTGGTCGTGGCCTATGGCATAGCGTCGGAGATCTTGATCGCATGCCGCAAATAGAAGCGGGTGGCGAAGCTGTCCGTCGTTTGGTAGACCTACCAAATGCACGTCCGCGACCGCATCCTGGAAGCCGCGCTGGGCCTACTCGCCGAGAGCGGCGCCCATGAGCTGACGCAACCCAAGGTCAGCAAGGCGGCGGGCGTTCGCCAGAGCCGCCTCACCTACTACTTCCCTACCCGCGCCGACCTCTTGCAGGCCGTGGCGCAGGGGATCGCGGCGGGGTCGACGGACAGGCGAAGGGTGCGGGTTTCACCTATCCTTTGTACTCGAAACTTGAACATGGCGTGCGGCTTGGAGCGGTAGAATCTTCGGCAGCCAACAACCGCCCGCTCAACCTGGGAGAAATTCCATGCGTCTCATTCTCAAGATTGCCGCTGTCCTTGCCGCGCTCGCCGCTGGCGCCGCACAGGCGCAATACCCGCAGCGGCCGATCCAGCTCATCGTCCCCTGGGGCGCGGGCGGCGGCACCGACGCCACGGCGCGCATCATCGCCAGCCTGATGGAAAAGGACCTGAAGCAGCCGATCAACGTGGTCAACCGCACTGGCGGCTCCGGCGTGGTCGGCCACGACGCCATCGCCAGGGCGCCGGCCGACGGCTACACCATCGGCCTGATCACAGTCGAAATCACGATGATGCACCACGTCGGCCTTACCGCTCTTACGCCGTCCGACTACACGCCCATCGGCCTGGTGAACGCGGATCCCGCCGGCATTCATGTACGCGTCGATTCGCCCTACAAGAACACCAAGGACCTGATCGCGGCGATCAAGGCCAATCCCGGCAAATTGAAGGCATCGGGCACCGGCCAGGGCGGCATCTGGCATCTTGCGATCGCGGGACTGCTGAAAGACCAGGGCGTGGACCCCGCCGCGCTGCCCTGGGTGCCCTCCAACGGCGCAGCCCCGGGGCTGCAGGACATGGTGGCGGGCGGCGTCGACGTCGTGCCCTGCTCGATTCCCGAAGCGCGCGCGATGATCGACGCGGGCAAGGTGCGGGCGCTGTCCATCATGGACGCCAACCCGCCGGCGCTGTACCCGAACGTGCCGACGCTGAAGCAGGAACTCGGCAGCAACTGGACGATGGCGGCCTGGCGCGTAATTGCCGCGCCCAAGGGCATTCCCGCCGAGGCGCAGAAGACGCTCGGCGCGGCACTGAAGAAGGTCTACGACTCCAAGGACTACAAGGACTTCATGGCGGGCCGCGGCTTCGGCGTGGTGTGGGCCGACGCCGAGGGCGCGGCGAAGTTCATGGCCAAGTCGGACGCCGCCATGGGTGCGACGCTCAAAGCCGTAGGCCTGGCCAGGTAACAGCGTCCGGCGCGTGAAGATCAACGACGCGCTCAGCGGCGCGGCGCTGGTGGCGCTCGGCGCGGCGCTGCTCTGGCACATCCAGGGCTTTCCGCCGATGCCGGGCCAGAAGTTCGGCCCGGCCTGGTTTCCCGGACTCGTCGCGGGCGGCCTGATCGCGTGCGGGGCCTTGCTGGTTGACGCGCAACTGCGATCAGCCGCGCCCGTGCCACTGCTCGCGCTGCCGGCATGGATGCGCCGCGTGCGGCCGGCGGCCAGCGTCGCGTCCGTGGTCGCGGGGCTGGTGTTTTACGTCTTTGCTGCAGACACACTCGGGTTTCACATCACGGCAGCGGCGCTGCTGCTCCTGTGGTCGCGCCTGCTGGGCGCTCCGTGGCAGTTTGCGCTGCCGGTCGCGCTCGCCGCGACGTTCGTGATTCACCTCGCGTTCTACAAATTGCTCAAGGTGCCGCTGCCCTGGGGCCTGCTAGAGCGCGTCGTTTTCTGACATGACGCTCGAAGTCCTGCAGCAGGCATTCGCGCTGGTGTTCGATCCCTACGTGCTGTGGGTGATACTCGCATCGGCCGCGTACGGCCTGTTCGTCGGTGCGATCCCCGGTCTTACCGCCACCATGGCGACCGCGCTGCTCGTGCCGGTCACCTTCTTCATGCCGCCGGTGCCGGCGATCGCCGCCATCGTCACGGCCACCGCAATGGCCATCTTCGCCGGCGACATTCCGAGCTGCCTGCTGCGTATGCCCGGCACGCCCGCCTCCGCCGCCTACACCGACGAGGCCTACGCCATGACCAGGAACGGCCAGGGCGAGGTGGCGCTGGGCGCCAGCCTCGTGTTCTCGGTGATCGGCGGCCTGTTCGGCACCGCCGTGCTGTTCGTGGCGGCGCCTGCGCTGGCCGAGATCGCGCTCAAGTTTTCGTCCTTCGAGTATTTCTGGCTGGTGATCCTGGGCCTGTCGAGTGCGGTGTTTCTTGCCATCGGCAATCCGGTCAAGGGCGTGGTGTCGCTGCTGCTGGGACTGCTCGTCGCCTCGGTGGGCCTGGACAACCCGGCGGCGTTCCCGCGCTTCACCTTCGGCAACGCCGAGCTCACGGGCGGGCTGACGCTGATCCCGATCATGATCGGCATGTTCGCGTTCTCGGAAATCCTCCGCAATGTCGCCGCCATGGAGCGGCCCTGGGAAATGGCGCAGGCGAACATCGGCAACGTGTTCCACGGCATGTGGGCGCTGACCCGGCGTTACCCGATGTCGGTCCTGCGCGGCTCGGCGCTCGGCACCGCGATCGGCGCGCTGCCCGGCGCGGGCGCCGACATCGCCGCCTGGATGTCGTACGCGGTGTCGAAAAAGTTCTCCAAGGAACCGGAAAAATTCGGCACCGGGCACGTCGAGGGCATCGTCGAGGCGGGCGCTGCCAACAATTCCGCCATCGCCGGCGCCTGGATCCCCGCGCTCGTCTTCGGCATTCCCGGCGACTCGATCACCGCGATCGTCATCGGCGTGCTCTACATCAAGGGCCTGAATCCGGGCCCGACCGTGTTCATGGAAAAGGCGCCGGAGATGTGTGCCATCTTCGTCGTCTTCTTCCTCGCCAACCTGCTGATGATCCCGCTCGGCTTCGCCGCGATCAAAGGCGCCAAGCAGTTGCTGCGCGCGCCGCGCGAGCTGCTGATGCCAGTGATCCTGCTGTTCTGCATCGTCGGCGCCTTCGCCATCAACAACTCGCTGTTCGGGGTGCTGCTGCTGCTGGTGTTCGGCCTGATCGCCTTCGTCATGGAAGAGAACGGCTTTCCGGTGGCGCCCGCGATCCTCGGCATGGTGCTGGGCGGGATGCTGGAAGAGAATTTCATCAGCTCGATGATCAAAGCCGACGGCCGCCTGCTCGCGTTCTTCGAGCGGCCGATTGCCGGCGCGCTCGGCGCGCTGACGATGGCGATCATTGCCTGGCCGCTCGCGCGCGCCTGGCTGCGACGCAAGCGGAACCGGCAATGATTCAGTCGATGCCCGGCGGCGCGAGCTCCCCTCGAAGTCGCCGCCAGAGCCGCTTGAGCCACCGCCCGATCCACACGCGGCGCCCTTGCGCCGCAGCGGCTTCGGGCGCGGCGGCGGCTGGAGGCGGCCAAGGACGAGCTGCGCGATCTTTACGACAAGCCTCGCGTGGGGGCGGCGCGGGGGCGCCGGCGTACTCGCGCACGTACGCTTCCAGTTGCGCGTCGGGCAGCACGCGATTGACCAGGCCCATCGCCAGCGCCTCCTGCGCCGTGAACTGGCGCGCGGTGAAGAAGATTTCCTTGGCGAACGACGGCCCGACCACGTCCATCAGCTTGCGCACGCCCCTGGCGTCGTAGCCCAGCCCGAGCTTGGCGGCCGGCACGCCGAATCTGGCGCCTTCGGCTGAGATGCGCATATCGCACGACAGGGCCACCGATACGCCGCCGCCGATGCAATAGCCGCGGATCATGGCGATGGTCGGCTTGCCCGCATGCATCAGCTCGTCGTTGGCCGCGCCCGAGGCCTAGTTGTAGGCCTTGGTCGTCTCGGGCGAAGAGCGCTTCTGCTCGAACTCCGAGATGTCCGCCCCGGAGACGAAGGCTTTGTCGCCGGCGCCTTTGACGACGATCACGCGAACCGCTTCGTCCTTCACGTAATCGCGCACGATCTCGCCCAGGGCTTGCCACATGACCATAGAGACGGCGTTGCGGCGCTCCGGATTGTTGAACGTGATCCAGCCGATCGCGCCATCCTTCTCGGCGATCATCTTGTCGGTCTTGGATATTGTCACGCGGGATTCCTCTCGATCGCAGGCGATGCCGATAAATCATACACCCCGGGGTGGCGAGCTCGGGCAGCTCGGCCCGCAGGTAGCCGATGACGCGCCCGGCGCCCGAGCGCTGGGTGTAGGCCTCGACGTCGCGCACCAGGAAAGATAGGAAATTAAATCGCACCGCTGGCGCAGCCCGTTACCCGTTGGAACCTAGCGCAGGCACTGACGCGCCGCCGGGCGGTACGCGGGGGGGGCAAATCGCAGTTAGGTCCAATTGTGGGTCGAGTTCACTTTTGGTAGTATTACCAAATGCACGTCCGCGACCGCATCCTGGAAGCCGCACTTGGGCTGCTCGCCGAGAGCGGCGCCCATGAGCTGACGCAGCCCAAAGTCAGCAAGGCGGCAGGCGTTCGCCAGAGCCACCTCACCTACTACTTCCCCACCCGCGCCGACCTGTTGCAGGCGGTGGCGCAGTATTCGATCGGCAAGCTCGTGGGGCAGCTCGCGCACGACGAGCCGGCGACACCAGCGGCAGTCGCGCAGGGGATCGCGGCGGGATCGACGGACAAGCGCAGGGTGCGGGTCATGCTGGGGCTGGTGGCGGCGGCGGACCGGGACCCGGCGATCCGGAAGCGCATGCGCGGCTTCATCACCAAGCTGCGCGAGCAGATGGTGCCGGCGCTCGAGGTGGGCGGCCTGCGCACCGATGCCGAGAGCATCGCCTTTTTCCATTCGGTGACCATCGGCTGCGCAGTCCTGCAGCTTGCGCGCGACAACGCCGCGGCGCGGGCGGAGGCGAAAGCGGTGCTAGGCAAGGCGGCGGGGTATATCGCGAGGGGACGCAAATGAGGTGGGTCTTCGTTGCGCTGGTTGCTTTCGGATTATTGGGATGTGAAAGACCGGCGAACGACGCCTGGCAGGGCTACATCGAGGGCGAGTACGTCATGCTCGCTGCGCCCGCCGCCGGGCAGCTGCAAAAGCTCTACGTGCGCCGCGGCGACAGAATCGAGGCCGGCAAGCCGATGTTCGCGTTGGAGCAGGAAAGCGAGCGCGCGGCGCGCCTGCAGGCCGAGGAGCAACTGAAGAGCGCCGAGGCGCGCCTGGAGAACCTGCGCGCCGGGCGGCGCGCACCGGAGATCGCGTCGCTGCGCGCGGCGGTGACGCAGGCGAAGGCGGCGCTCGCGCTGTCCACCTCGCAACTCGCGCAGCAGGAAAAGCTGTTCAAGGGCGGCTTCATTGCGCAAGCGGTCCTCGACCAGGCGCAGAGCGCGCATGCGCGCGACGCGGCGCTGCTGAAGGGGGCCGAAGCGCAGCTCCGGACCGCGCGGCAGCCCCTCGGGCGCGAAGACGAACGCAAGGCCGCCGAGGGCGAGGTGGCGGCCGCGCGCGCCGCCGTCACGCAGGCCGCCTGGCGGCTGGAGCAGAAGAGCATCGCGGCGCCGGTCGCGGGCCTAGTGCAGGACACGTTCTTCGTAGAGGGAGAATGGGTGCCGGCCGGCAAGCCGGTGGTGTCGCTGCTGCCCCCGGGCAACGTCAAGGCACGCTTTTACGTTCCCGAGACCGTGCTCGGGTCGCTCCAGGCGGGCCGCAAGCTCGAGATCCGCTGCGACGGCTGCCCGGCGCCGCTCGAGGCGCAGGTGAGCTATCTGTCGAGCCAGGCGGAGTACACGCCGCCGGTGCTCTACAGCCGGGAGTCGCGCAAGAAGCTCCTCTTCCTGGTCGAGGCACGCCTCGCGCCCGGCGCCGCCGCCCTGCACCCCGGCCAGCCGGTGGATGTGAGGCTGAAGTGAATGAGCACGCGATTGACGTCCGGGGGCTGAACAAGTCCTTCGGCAAGAAGCACGTGGTGAAGGACTTCTCGCTGCAGGTGCGCCGCGGCGAGATCTACGGCTTTCTCGGCCCGAACGGCAGCGGCAAGACCACTTCCATCCGCATGCTGTGCGGTTTGCTCAAGCCCGACTCGGGCTCCGGCACCTGCCTCGGCTACGACGTGGTGCGCGAGACCGCGGCGATCAAACGCGAGGTGGGCTACATGACGCAGCGCTTCTCGCTGTGGGAAGACCTGACGATCCGGGAAAACCTCGATTTCGTGGCGCGCATGTACGGCATGCGCGGCCGGCGCAAGGCGGTGGCGGCAGCGCTGGAGCAGCTCGGGCTCGCCGCGCGGCGCGACCAGCTGGCCGGCGAGCTCTCGGGCGGCTGGAAGCAGCGCCTCGCGCTCGCCGCGTGCCTGCTGCACGACCCGAAGCTGCTGCTGCTCGATGAGCCCACGGCGGGCGTCGACCCGCAGGCGCGGCGCGATTTCTGGGAGGAGATCCATCAGCTCGCGGCCAGCGGCATCTCGGTGCTGGTCTCCACGCACTACATGGACGAGGCCGAGCGCTGCCACCGCCTCGCCTACATCGCTTACGGCACCCTGCTCACCACCGGCACCCCAGACGAAGTGCTGCACCAGGTGCAGCTTTCGACCTGGGCGGTGTCCGGACCGGCGGCGCCGCTCGCGCTGCTGGCGCCGAAGCTGCACGGCCTGGCCGGCGTCGCGCACGTCACCGCCTTCGGCAACACATTGCACGTGACCGGCGAAGACGAAGCCGCCCTCGAGCGCGCGATCGCGCCGTTTCGCGCCGATCGCGAGTTCACGTGGCGGCGGGCCGAGCCGACGCTCGAGGACGTCTTCATCCACCTCATGCCGAAGGCGAACGGCGAGCCGCAATGACGCTGCAGGCATTTTCCTGGTCGCGCTGGGTCGGCATCATCGTCAAGGAGTTCATCCAGCTCAAGCGCGACCGCCTCACCTTCGGCATGATCATCGGCATCCCGGTGATGCAGCTGATTCTCTTCGGCTACGCGATCAACGCCGACCCGAAGCGCCTGCCGACGGCGGTGCTCGCGGCCGATTCCGGCCCGTATTCGCGCAGCCTGCTCGCGGCGATGCAGACCAGCGGCTACTTCAGGATCGCGGAGCACCCCGCAAGCGAAGCCGACATCGAAAACCTGCTGGCGCACGGGCGCGTGCAGTTCGC
>JAOTWE010000344.1 GCA_029863065.1 Betaproteobacteria bacterium | reverse complement strand
AGGTTGCCGAGGGCAAAGCCGAGCGAGCGGCTGATCGAGGTCATCGGCGGATACTTTGCCACAGTTTGGCGAGGCGCTTGGCCGATACCGGCACGGGCGTCTTCAGCTGCTGGGCGAACAGCGACACCCGCAGTTCCTCCAGCAGCCAGCCGAACTGCGCCTGCTCGGCATCGAGCGGGCGCGGCGCGCGCAGCCACGCGGTGAGCAGCGGCTGCAGCTCCGCCATGAGGCGCGCGTCGCGCGCCGGGTCGGCGCGCAGCTTCTCCAGGCGCGCTGCCACCGCCTTCAGGTAGCGCGGAAAGTGCTGCAGCCTCGCCCAGGGCGTCGCCGCCAGCCAGCCCGGGGCGAGCAGCCGGGCGAGCTGCTGCTGCATGTCCGCGGCCGCCTGCGGGAAGGCCTTGGCCGCCGTTGCGAGTTTCTTCTGCAGATCGGTGTGCGAGGCGAGGATGCCGGCCGCGGTGCGCGCGAGCTCCTGCGCGATGAGCATGAAGCGGCTGCGCCCGGCGTCCACCGCGCGCGCAAATTCCGCCGCCAGCGTGGGCACGCGGTCGGCGAGGAACGCGCGGTCGAGCGCCGCCGCGACCAGGTCCTCCTTCAGCGGCGCGAGCACCAGGTCCTTGGCCCAGGCGCGCTCCAGGTCGCGCACGCGGTCCTTGAAGGCGAGGGCGAGCAGGCGCCGCACGCCCGCGCGGTGCAGTTCCTGCGCCCGCTCCGGCGTGTCGAACACCTGCAGCGTCACCGCATCGCCCGCGTCCACCAGGGCCGGATAGCCGAGCAATGTCTGGCCGCCGCGCCCGATTTCCATCATCTCGGCGAGATCGCCCATCGTCCAGCCGGTAGTGCGCTCTGATTCATCCAGCGGCGCCTCCTGCTGCAATACCTGAGTGGTGTGCGCCGCCAGGTCCTGCTTGAGCTGGGCGAGGTTGCGGCCCATGCCGAGCTGGCGGCCGTGCTCGTCGATGACGAGGAAGTTCATGTGCAGGTGCGGCGGCGCCGAATCGGGGCGGAAGGCGTCGAGCGGCACGTCGAGGTTCAGCTCGGCGCGGATGTGGCGCGCCAGCGCCTGCGTGAGCGGCGAGTTGGAGGGCTGCATCTTGGCCGCGAACTCTTCGGCGAATTCGTCCAGCGGCCCGAGCTTGTTCCTCAGGCGCTGCGGAATCGATTTCCCCAGCGCGCGCACCTTTTCCTTGAGCAATCCTGGGACCAGCCACTCGCAGCGCGCCGCCGGCACCTGGTTGAGCAGCGCCACCGGCACGGTCATCGTCACGCCGTCGCGCGGCGCGCGCGGATCGAAGTGGTATTCGAGCTTGAAGGCGTTGGCGCCGAGCCTGAGCTCGTGCGGGAAGTTGTCGGTGGTGATGCCCGCCGCCTCGTGGCGCATGAGGTCGTCGCGCTTGAGGTGCAGCAGCTTCGGGTTCTCGCGCTCGGCTTCCTTTCGCCACTTGTCGAAGTCGGCGCCGTTGTGGATGCCCGGCGGCACGCGCTCTTCGTAGAAGGCGTGGATCAGCTCATCGTCCACCAGGATGTCCGGGCGGCGCGACTTGTGCTCCATGCGCTCGATCTCGTGCACCAGCCGTTGGTTGTGCGCGATGAACGGCGCTTTCGTGTCGAACTCGCCTTCCACCAGCGCCGAGCGGATGAAGATGCCGCGCGAGAGTTCGGGGTCGAGCGGGCCGTAATGCACGCGCCGGTTGGTGTATATGGGGAGCCCGTAGAGCGTGCCGCGCTCCACCGCCACCACCTGCGCGCGCATTTTTTCCCAGTGCGGGTTGTCGCGGTGCTTCTTCAGCAGGTGCGCGCCCAACTCCTCCAGCCACAGCACCTCCACGGTGGCGACGTTGCGCGCGAAGAGGCGCGTGGTTTCCACCAGCTCCGCGGCAACGATCCACTTGCCGGGCTTTTTCGTGTTCGAGCCGGGATGCACCCAGAACTTGATGCCGCGCGCGCCGGTGTAGTTGCCGTCCCGCTCGTCTTTCATGCCGATGTTGCCGAGAAGCCCCGCGAGGAGCGCACGGTGGATGGCGCGGTAGCCGTCGGGCTTATCCATTTTGGCGCTCGACATCTTCCATTCCATTTCTTCCGTGACCGTGCGCAGCTGCTGGTGCACGTCGCGCCATTCGCGCATGCGCGGGTAGGACAGGAAATTGTCGCGGCACAGGCGCCGCAGGCCCTGCTCGCCCTGCAGCTTCCAGA
>JAOTWE010000106.1 GCA_029863065.1 Betaproteobacteria bacterium | reverse complement strand
CATACAGCCCGGACTGCAGGTAGTTGCGCTGCCGGCTCGCGGGAATCACTTCTTCAGCAGCACGTTGCCGAGGCCCCAGATCGGCAGGAATACGCCCAGCGCTAGGATCAGGACCATGACCCCGAGCGCAACGGTCAGGATGGGTTCGATGTTGGCCGCGAGGTTCCTGATTTCGTAATCCACTTCGCGCTCGTACATGTCTCCCACTTCGTCCATAAGGTCGTCGAGATCGCCGGTCTCTTCCCCCACCGAGACCATTTCCAGCACCACCGGCGTGAATATGCCGCTCGCCACCGCCGTTCGAAGCACGCTTTCGCCCCGCTCTACACCATCACGCATCTGGTTGATTCGCAAAGACATGTAGCTGTTGGAGACCACCTCGGCCACGACCGACATTGCCTGCACGATGGGCACCCCCGCACGCACCGCGAGCGACATGCCGCGCGCGAAGCGCGCAAGCGTCGCCTTCAGGATGATCGGGCCGGCGAGCGGCAGCCTGAGCTTCCAGCGGTCCCATTGATAGCGCCCCTGCTCCGTGGCGATGTAGATCTGCGCCCCGAAGATTGCAGCCGCCAGCGCGCCCAGCATCGCCCACCAGTAGGCGAGAAAGAAGTTGGAGGTGCCGATCAGCACCTGGGTCAGGAGCGGCAGCGGTACCTTTTGCGCCGCGAAGATCTTGGCGAACGCCGGGATGACGAAGAAGTTCACCACCGCCACCGCTACCGCGATCACCACCACCACGATGATCGGATAGCGCACCGCCGCCTTGATGCGATCGCGGATCTCCTTGTCGAATTCCATGTACCCGAACATGCGGTTGAACGACTGGTCGAGCTCGCCGGTCGCCTCGCCGATGCGTATCACGCTGAGGTAGAACGGGCTGAACACCTTCGGGTGGCTACGCATCGCCGCCGACAGCTCGCGCCCGGAATCGAGGCTCGTGCGCAAGTCGGCGATCACCTCGGCGAGCGAGGTATTGCGCGTCGACTGCTGCAATCCCGCCAGGGCGCGCATGATCGGCACCCCCGCCTTGAGCAGCGCGTACATCTGCCGCGAGAACAGCATGACGTCCACATCGCTGATCGTCGGCGCGCTGAGACGCCGCCACCACTCCGGCGCCTTGATCGCGCCGGTTTCGCCCACTGGCTCGATGTCCACCGGCGTCACGCCAATGGCGAGCAACTGGTCGGCAACGGCGCCGGAATCCACGCCCTCCAATCTGCCGCTCACCAGACCGCCGCGCGCATCGCGCCCGCGGTAGGCGTAGTTCGGCACGCTACTCCTCCACCTGCGTCGCGATCTTCAGCACCTCTGCCACCGTGGTGCGACCGCCAAGCACGAGCTCGAGCGCCCGGTCGATGAGCCGGGCGCCCGTGATCTGCGGGCGTGCCGTCTCGCCGAAGGCATTGGGGTCGCGCGCCATCACCGCACGCACCAGATCCGGCGTCATCTCGAGCATCTCGTAGACGCCGATGCGTCCAGCAAATCCTGAGCCGTTGCAGTGCGAGCAACCGCGACCGCGGAAATATTTGTGGCCGGTGTGCTCGTCCCCCAACTCCGCCACCAGCCAGCGGGTTTCGTGGGCGTCCGGCTGATATTCGGCATTGCAGGTCTCGCAGTTCAGGCGCACCAGCCGCTGCGCCACCACCGCGTGCAGGGAGGTGGCGACCATGTAGGCCGGCGCCCCCATGTCGATCAAGCGGATGGGCGTGCTCGTCGCGTCCTTGGTATGCAGGGTAGATAACACCAGGTGGCCGGTGAGCGCAGCGCGCAGCGCGATCTGCGCCGTGTCCTCGTCGCGAATCTCGCCGACGAGGATGATGTCCGGGTCCTGGCGCAGTGCCGAGCGCAGCACGCGCGCGAAGCTGAGGTCGATCTTTTCGTTCACCTGTACCTGGTTGATGCCTGCCAGGCGGTATTCGACCGGGTCCTCCACGGTGACGATCTTGCGCTCGGGCGTGTTCACTTCCGAGAGCGCCGAGTACAGCGTGGTGGTCTTGCCGCTGCCGGTCGGCCCGGTCACCAGCACCATGCCGGCCGTGCGCTGAATGATCTCGCGGAAGCGCTCGAGCATCTTCGGCGGCATGCCGAGACTGTCGAGCGACTGACGGGTGGCGCGGCGGTTCAAAAGGCGCAGGACCACCGATTCGCCGTACTGGGTGGGCATGGTGGACATGCGCACGTCGACCTTCTGGTCGCGCACGATGACGTTGAGGCGGCCGTCCTGGGGCAGGCGCTTTTCGGAAATATCCAGGCCCGCCATCAGCTTCAGACGCAGCGCCAGGGCAGGCGCGATCTTGGAATCGGCCTGGGTCTGCGGGTTGAGCGCGCCGTCGATGCGAAACCGGATTTGCAGGGCCTCCTCCTGCGGCTCGATGTGCACGTCCGAGGCGTTCACCTGGATCGCGTCTTCGAACACGCTTTGCAGGAGCTTGACCACGGGCGCGTCCTCGGCGCCCGCGCCCAGCGCCCCGAAATCGACATAGGAGTCGCCGACGTCGCGCTCTAGCTCCTTCGCCAGCCCCGAAATCTCCTCCGTGCGGCGATAGATCCGGTCCACCGTCTGCAGCAGTGCTGCCTCGCTTATGACGGCCACCTCGAGATCCTTCTGCAGGATCCTGCCGAGTTCGTCGTAGGCGAACAGGTCCGTCGGGTCAGCCATCCCTACCAGCACGCTGGAACGCCGGTCTTCCAGCACCAGGGCGCGGAAGCGCCGCGCCTGCGCCTCGGGCAGGCGCCGCACCACGTCCTGATTCAGGCTGTAGAACTTGAGATTGACGTACTGAATGTTCAGCTGGCGCGAGATCGCTTCGCAGATCTGATCGTCGTTGACGAAGCCCTGCTCGACCAGCACGCGCCCGAGCCGGCGCCCGCTCTTTTTCTGCTGCTCGAGCGCGACCTTCAGCTGGTCCTGCGAGATCGCCTTCTGCGCGACAAGGACGTCGCCGAGGCGGATCTTTTCCGGGCGTCCCATGGCGAAACTCCGTACGAGAGCGGCGCGGCGCACATTATCTTCTTTTCCGCCCTGCGGCAAACGACGACCACTGCCGGGACCTGACAATCCCTCAAGCGAATTGCAGCAACGAGCGCCGCGCACGCCCGTCGCTCAAGCGGGTAAGGCGACGCGCGCGGCATCAAGCATCTGCGCATCCGGACCGCGAATCGCGACGTGGAAATGTGGAAAGCGATCGCCTGCCGCCGTCGGTTCGACACGCCAGGCGGGCTAGGCGGGCTAGGCGCAGCCCCGCCGCGGAGGAGGAGGGAGGAGGATACCGCGGCGGGGCCTGCCTATTCGGATGTTCTAGCTGTGAGTCAGCCGTGCGTCGGTGCAGTCCGCCGCGGTGCTGCGCATCCCGCGTCCGAGGCCTACAAGCTTCGCCCAGGCGGCCGCAACAAAGCGGCTGAAGCCCTCGCCCAGTACACGGGCACGTTCCTGGCGGGCATGGCGCTCAATGTCGGCCCACCCGGAATACGACAGCGGCAGCCTGAAGTTGGCCCTGATGTCCTTCTCAATCTGCCCGATTTCATACGCGTTCATTTTCTGTTCCTTTCTGCAGTTCTACTGCGGTGCAGCAAATATAGGGCTTTGCTAGATGCTTTAGAATAGCGGCCAATAACAAATCTCTTTTGCGTGTGGAGCAAAGATATGCGTGACGTGGTTAATGGCATGTTGGTGTTTTCCAAGGTTGTGCAGGCAGGCAGCCTGTCGGCGGCGGGACGCGAACTGGGGGTGTCCACGGCGGTCGTCAGCCGCACGCTCGCGGCGCTCGAAACGCATTTGGGCGTGCGCCTGATCAACCGCACCACCCGCAGCCTGCACCTGACCGACGAAGGGGCGAGCTACTACGAGACCTCGCAGCGCATCCTCGCCGAGATCGAAGAAGCCGACGCCGCGGTCACCTCACGCCGCGTGGAGCCCAGGGCGTGCTCAAAGTCGCTCTGCCCGCGTCCTTCGGCCACCAACACATTGCGCCGCTCATTCCGCGCTTTGCCCAGCGCTACCCGAAGGTCGAGCTGGCGCTCAGTCTCTCGGACCGCTCGATCAACCTCATTGAAGAGGGCTTCGACCTTGCCGTGCGCATCGCCGAGCTGAAGGACTCCTCGCTCGCCGCGCGCAAGCTGGCGCCCAACCGCCGCGTGGTTTGTGCGAGCCCGGCGTACCTGCGCGAACATGGCGTACCGAAGACGCCGCAGGACCTTGCCAAGCACAACTGCCTGATCGTCAGCTGGGAACACGGGTTTGCCATGGCCTGGGAATACAAGAGCCCGGTGGGCAAGCGCGGCACGGTACGCGTCACCGGGCGCTACGCCTGCGACAACTGGGAAGTCCTGCGCGACTGGGCGGTGGCGGGCCTCGGCGTGGCGCTGAAGTCCACCTGGGACGTGCGCAAGCAGCTCGAAGAAGGCTCGCTGGTGCCGCTGCTGCCTGGCTACGATTTCGGCACGGACGTCGGCATCTACGCCGTCTACCCGCACCGGCGGCATCTGCCCGCGAAGACGCGCGCCTTCATCGATTTCCTTGCCGAATCCTTCGGTCCCGAGCCTTACTGGGACAAGCCTGCAACAGCCACGGCGGCTGCGCCGCCCGCCCCGCGAATCAAGTCGCGCGCCGCTGTCTAGGCCTGTGGTAGAAATGGTTTAGCCACGGAGGCAAGTCGATGAACGCACCGGTCGATGCCCGCAAACTTGCCGAGGTCTCCCTCGACGACAAGTACACGCTCGAAAAGGGGCGTGTCTTCCTGACCGGCACGCAGGCGCTGATCCGCCTGCTCCTGCTGCAGCGAGAGCGCGACCAGCGTGCCGGACTCAACACCGCGGGATACGTGTCCGGCTACCGGGGCTCGCCGCTGGGCGGGCTCGATCAGTCGCTGTGGCGGGCGCAACCGCATCTCGAAGCGCATCACGTCAGATTCCAGCCCGGGGTCAACGAGGACCTCGCCGCCACCGCGCTCTGGGGCGCGCAGCAGGTCGGCATGTTCGCCGGGGCCAAGTACGACGGCGTGTTCGGCATGTGGTACGGCAAGGGTCCGGGCGTGGACCGCTGCGGCGACGTTTTCAAGCACGCCAACTCCGCGGGCACGTCGAAGCACGGCGGCGTCCTGGTGCTCGCGGGCGACGACCACGCAGCAAAGTCTTCGACGCTCGCGCACCAGAGCGAGCACATCCTGAAGGCCTGCTGCATCCCGGTGCTCAATCCGGCCCACGTGCAGGACTACCTGGATTTCGGCCTGCACGGCTATGCCATGAGCCGCTACTCGGGCTGCTGGATCGGCTTCAAGTGCGTCACCGACGTCGTGGAGTCGGGCGCTTCGGTGATCGTCGACCCGGAGCGCGTGCGGGTGCAGATGCCGGCGGACTTCGCCATGCCGCAGGGAGGCTTGAACATCCGCTGGCCCGACGGTTTTCTCGAGCAGGAAACGCGGCTGCTCGACTGGAAAGTCTATGCGGCGCTTGCCTACGTGCGCGCCAACGGCCTGGACCGCGTGATCTGGGACTCGCCGGAGGCGCGCCTGGGCATCATCACCACGGGAAAGAGTTTCGGCGACACCATGCAGGCGCTCGCCGACCTCGGCATCGACGAGCGCGTGGCGCGTGATATCGGCCTGCGCGTCTACAAGGTGGCGATGTCCTGGCCGCTCGAGCCGCAGGGCGCCCGGCGTTTCGCGAAAGGCCTGGAAGAGATCCTGGTCGTCGAGGAAAAACGCCAGCTGATCGAGTACCAGATCAAGGAGGAGCTCTACACCTGGGAAGCCGGCAAGCGCGCGCCGCGCGTGGTCGGCAAGTTCGACGACAACGGCGAATGGAGCCGCGCCGAGGGCCAGCCCGCCGGAACATGGCTCCTGCCCGCGCACTACGAGCACAATCCGGCCATCGTGGCGCGCGCCATCGCGCAGCGCCTGGACAAGCTCGGACTGGCGCAGCAACTCGGCGCGCAGTTCAAGGAACGACTCGCGTTTCTCGACTTCAAGGACAAGGCGCTCGCCAAGCCGCGCGTTACCACCGTGCGCCAGCCCTATTTCTGCTCCGGCTGCCCGCATAACACGTCCACGCGCGTGCCCGAGGGCAGCCGCGCCACCGCCGGCATCGGCTGCCACTTCATGGCCGTGTGGATGGACCGAAACACGTCGACCTTCACGCACATGGGCGCCGAAGGCGCGCCCTGGATCGGCCAGGCGCCGTTCACCGAGGAAAAGCACATCTTCGCCAATCTGGGCGACGGCACCTACTTCCACTCGGGCCTGCTTGCGATCCGCGCCGCGGTGGCCGCCAAGGTGAACATGACCTACAAGATTCTCTACAACGACGCGGTAGCGATGACCGGCGGCCAGCACCACGACGGGCCGCTCGACCCGGCGATGATCTCGCGCCAGATCGCGGCCGAAGGCGTGAAGCCCATCGTGCTCGTGACCGACGAACCGGACAAGTATCCGGCGGGCACGAACTGGGCGCCGGGCGTGACCATTCGCCATCGCGACGAGCTCGATGCCGTGCAGCGCATGCTGCGCGAACAGCCCGGCGTCTCGGCACTGATCTACGACCAGACCTGCGCATCCGAGAAGCGCCGGCGGCGCAAGCGAAACGCCTATCCCGATCCGGCCAAGCGCGCGGTCATCAACGAGATGGTGTGCGAGGGCTGCGGCGACTGCAGCGCCAAGTCGAACTGCCTGTCGGTCGAGCCCCTGGAGACCGAATTCGGCCGCAAGCGCACCATCAACCAGTCCACCTGCAACAAGGATTTCTCGTGCGTGAAGGGCTTCTGCCCGAGCTTTGTCACCGTGGAAGGCGGGCAGTTGAGAAAGGGCAAGCGGGGAGCGCGCACGTCGGGCGAGGATTTCCCGGCGCTGCCGGAAGCCGTACCGCTCTCGCTCGCGGAGCCCTGCGGCGTGCTCGTCACCGGCATCGGCGGCACGGGCGTCATCACCATCGGCCAGATCCTCGGCATGGCGGCGCACCTCGAGGGCAAGGGCGTGTCGGTGCTCGACATGTCGGGCCTGGCGCAGAAATACGGCGCCGTGATGTCGCATGTGAGAATCGCCTCGAGCGCCGACCAGGTGCACGTAGCGCGTCTCGGCACCGGCGATGCGCGCCTGCTGATCGGCTGCGATCTCGTGGTGAGCGCGAGCGGCGACGCGCTCGACAAGATGAACGCCGGCAGGACGCGCGCGGTGGTGAACGCCACCACCTCGCCGACGGCCGCCTTCGTCAGCAATCCGGACTGGCAGCTTCCCGGCTCCAACCTGCAGCACGACATCGCCGAAGCGTGCGGCGGCAAGGGCGTCGATTTCGTGCCGGCGGCGGAAATTGCCACCGCGCTGATGGGCGATTCCATTGCCACCAACATGTTCATGCTCGGCTACGCCTGGCAAAAGGGCTGGGTACCGCTCGGGCGCGAGGCGATCGAGCGCTCCATCGAGCTGAACGGCGTGGCGGTCGAGTTCAACAAGACGTGCTTTCTCTGGGGGCGTCGCGCGGCGGTGGACCTGGAGCGCGTGCGGCGCATCGCCATGCCGGCGGACGTCATCCCTTTCGAGCAGCACCTGTCGCGCAACCTCGGCGAACTGGTCGAGCGGCGCGCGCAGTTCCTCACCGGCTACCAGAATGCCGCTTATGCCGCGCGCTATCGCGCACTCGTCGAGCGGGTGCGCGTTGCCGAACAGGACAAGGTGGGCGGCACCAAGCTCGCCGAGGCGGTGGCACGCTACTACGCGAAGCTGCTGGCGTACAAGGACGAGTACGAGGTGGCGCGGCTGTACGCGTCAGGCGAGTTTATGAAGAAGATCGACGGCATGTTCGAGGGTGGCTACAAGGTGAAATTCCACCTGGCGCCGCCGCTGCTGGCGAAGCCCGACCCGGTGACCGGCGAGCCGCGCAAGATGCAATTCGGACCCTGGATGCTGCGGCTCTTCGGTCTGCTGGCGAAGCTGAAGGGACTGCGCGGCACGCCGCTCGATGTCTTCGGCCGTACCGCAGAGCGGCGCATGGAGCGCGCGCTGATCGGCGAGTACGAAAAGACCGTGGAGACGCTTGTGCACAGTCTCACCCCTGACAACCATGCGCTGGCGGTGGAAATCGCTTCCCTGCCCGAAAGCATCCGCGGCTTCGGTCATATCAAGGCAAAGAGCGTGCAAGCCGCGCGCAGGAAGCAGGCGGAACTGCTGGGGCGCTACGCGGCCTCGCCGGTCCGCGCCGCAGCCTAGAGCCCCAGCTCCTTCCACATCGCGTCCACCTTCTTCTTCACCTCGGCGTCCATGGCGATCGGCCGCCCCCAGGTGCGGGAGGTTTCGCCCGCCCACTTGGTGGTGGCGTCGATGCCCATCTTCGAGCCCAAACCTGCCACCGGACTCGCGAAATCGAGGTAATCGATGGGCGTATTCTCGACGATCAGCGTATCGCGCGCCGGATCGACGCGCGTGCTGATGGCCCACACCACTTCCTTCCAGTCGCGCACGTCGATGTCCTCGTCGACGACGACGATGAACTTGGTGTACATGAACTGGCGCAGCACGCTCCAGATGCCGAACATCACGCGCTTGGCGTGTCCCGGGTACTGCTTGTTCAGGCTCACCACCGCCAGCCGGTACGAGCAACCCTCAGGCGGCAGATAGAAGTCGGCGATCTCCGGAAACTGTTTTGCCAGCAGCGGCACGAAGATCTCGTTCAGCGCCACGCCAAGGATCGCCGGTTCGTCCGGGGGCTTGCCGGTATAGGTCGAGTGATAGATGGGATCCCGGCGCAGCGTGATGCGCTCCACCGTCAGCACGGGGAAGCGCTCGGCCTCGTTGTAGTAGCCCGTGTGGTCGCCGTGCGGGCCTTCGAGCGCGACATCGTCGGGGTGGATCACCCCCTCGAGCACGATTTCAGCGCGCGCCGGCACCTGCAGGTCGCTGCCGATGCACTTCACAAGCTCGGTGCGCGCGCCGCGCAGCAGCCCCGCGAACTGGTACTCGCCAAGCGCGTCCGGCACCGGCGTCACGGCGGCCAGCGTGGTCGCCGGATCCGCGCCCAGCGCGACGGCGACCGGAAACGGCTTGCCCGGGTGCGCCAGTTGATGGTCGCGGAAATCGAGCGCGCCGCCGCGGTGCGCGAGCCAGCGCAGGATCAGGCGATCCGGGCCGACGAGCTGCTGGCGATAGATGCCGAGGTTCTGTCGCGGCTTTAACGGCCCGCGCGTCACCGTCAGGCCCCAGGTAATGAGCGGTCCGGCGTCACCGGGCCAGCAGGTCTGCACCGGCAGGCGCGCGAGATCCACGTCCTTGCCTTCCCACAGCGTTTCCTGGCAGGGCGCCGACGAAATCACCTTCGGTGCCATGTCGAACACCTTGCCGGCCAGGCGTGCAAGCTGCGGCAGCTTCGTCACGACATCGCGCAGGCCCTTGGGCGGATCGGGCTCGCGTAATGCGGCGAGCAGCCTGCCGATATCCCGCAGCGCCGGTCGCGCGTCCGTTCCCGCATCGATTCCCATGGCAAGCGCGACCCGCTCCACGGAGCCGAACAGGTTGCCCAGAACGGGAATCGAAAAACCCGCCGGCCGCTCGAACAGCAGCGCCGGCCCGCCCGCACGCAGCACGCGGTCGCAGATTTCGGTCATCTCGAGGCGCGGCGACACCGGCGCGGAGAGGCGCTTCAGCCCGCCCAGCGCTTCCAGCCCGCCGAGAAAGCCGCGCAGGTCCGCGTAGTGCATCTCAGCGGCCGCTCTGGGCCACGCGTTCCGCCAGCAGCTCGGCGAAATCCACCAGCATGCGGCTCCGGCCGCGCACGGCGTAGGCACGATCGGCCCCGGGAAGGGAAAGAGCCAGCGTCGTAGTGCCAATCCAGCCGAACGCGGCAAGCGCCCCGCCGCCGAGCAGACATGCCACCCCCGCCACGGGCAGCAGGCTGGCGAGCGCCCCGAGAACATGCAGCGTGCCCCGCAGCAGCTGTGC
>JAOTWE010000343.1 GCA_029863065.1 Betaproteobacteria bacterium | reverse complement strand
GAGGTGCTCGAGCACATGATCGCCGACGCCTCGCTCGCAGGCATTCACCTGTTCTTTCCCGACCCCTGGCCCAAGAAGCGCCACCACAAGCGCCGCCTCGTGCAGCCGGCGTTCGCCGCCCTGGCCGCACGCAAGCTCGCGCCGGGCGGGTACCTGCACGCCGCGACCGACTGGCCCGAGTACGCCGAGCAGATGCAGGAGGTGCTCGGCGCGGAACCAATGCTCGAGCGCGCCGTCGAAGCCAGAGCCCGGCCGCCCACCAAGTTCGAGCAGCGCGGCGTAAAGCTCGGCCACGAGGTCCGCGACCTCGTCTATATCCGGAGATAGACCCGCTATGTGGCGCCGCCTGCTGCTTGCCGTCCTGCTGCTGCCGTTCCTCGCCGGCGCGGCGCTCGCTTCCGCGTATGAAACGCTCGATCTCGACTGGGTCGATGCATCGCGCCAGCGCTCCGTCCCGGTGCGCCTGTACTGGCCCGGGGGCGAGCAGCCCGTGGCGCTGGTGGTGTTTTCGCACGGCATCGGCGGCTCGCGCCGCGGCTACAGCTATCTCGGCGAGCATTTCGCCAGCCGTGGCGTGGCCAGCCTGCACCTGCAGCACGTGGGCAGCGACCGCAGCCTGTGGGGCGGGAATCCCTTCTCGCTGCTCGGCCGGCTGCAGGATGCGGCGCGCGAAGGCGAGGCGCTGGAGCGGGTGCGCGACCTGCGCTTCGCCCTCGACCAGGTGCTCGCGCATGAAACCTTCGGCGCGCGCATCGATCGCGCGCGCATTGCCGCCGCCGGGCATTCCTACGGCGCCAACACCGTGATGCTCGCCTCCGGCGCGGCCATCGTGCGCGACGGGCGGCCGGTCGAGATGCGCGATGCGCGCATCCGGGCCGCCGTCCTGCTTTCGGCTCCGCCGTTCTACGGCGAGAAGGACCCGGCACCGATCCTGCGTCCGGTCACGCTGCCCACGCTGCACATCACGGCCACCGACGACACGATCCGCATTCCCGGCTTCTATTCCCCCGTGGACGACCGGCTCGCCGTGTTCGAGGCGGTGGGCAGCCCGTTCAAGGCGCTCGCGGTGTTCGAGGGCGGCTCGCACAGCATCTTCACGAACCGCCGCGCGAGCGGCGGCGCGGCGCTGAACGCCCGCGTAAAGGAGGCGACGCGCGAGCTGGCGCTCGCCTTCCTGCAGCGCGTGTTCGACGGCAGCGGCGAGGCGCTCGAGCGCTGGCCGCAGACCTATGCGGCGCTGCTCGAGCGCTGGGTCAGTCGCCCGAGCCGGTGAAATCCTCCAGCTTGCGCCGGTCGCGCTTGGTCGGCCGGCCCTTGATCGTGCGCGCCGGCTCGGCGCTATAGCGGCGCAGGTCGGCGCGCCGCTCGCGCTCGGCGCGGCTCGCTTCGGACTCCGCATAGAGCTTGCGTGCCTGCGCCGCCGGTCCGCGCTTGTCGGAAAGCGCCGTGACCTCGACCTGCCAGACGGATTCCCCCACCCGAATTTCCAGTTGGTCGCCGACCTTCAGCGCATGGGCGGGCTTGGTCTTTTCCTCGTGCAGCTTGACCTGGCCCGACGCGATCGCCAGCTGCGCCAGGCCGCGCGTCTTGAACCAGCGCGCGGCCCACAGCCACTTGTCCAGGCGCATCGTCAGTCGAGGAACATCTGCAATAGCTCGTTGAGGAACAGCCTTCCCCGCCGCGTCGGGCGGATGCGCGCAGGGTCGTTCTCCAGCAGGCCCATCTCTTCGGCGGCGGCGAGCTTGCGCGCGACAGCGGCAAGCGGCAGCCCGGTGCGCTCCTCGAAGCGCACCTTCGGCACGCCCTGCACCAGGCGCAGGGCGTTCAGCATGAACTCGAACGGCAGCTCGCGCGGCGCGATCGGTTTTTCCACGATACTTCCCGCCTGCGCCAGGTACTCGCGCGGCTGCTTGGCGCGCTCGTGGCGCGTGACGTGGTCGGGGAACGAGAGCTTGCCGTGCGCGCCCGCGCCGATGCCCAGGTAATCCCCGAACTCCCAGTAGTTGAGGTTGTGCCGGCAGCGCTGTCCCGGGCGCGCGAAGGCCGAGGTCTCGTAGTGCTCGAATCCGGCCTCGGCCGCGATCTCCTCCACTGCGAGCTGCATGTCGGCGCAGGTGTCGTGCGCCGGGAGCGGCGGTGGCTTGCTGTAGAACACGGTGTTCGGCTCGAGCGTCAGCTGGTAGGCGGAGAAATGCGTCGTGCCAAAGGCGAGCGCCGCACGCGCG
>JAOTWE010000105.1 GCA_029863065.1 Betaproteobacteria bacterium | reverse complement strand
GCGCGGCGGGCTCGGCGCGCGTTTTCCACGATCTCACTTCCCGGAAAACGCGCGCCGAGCCCGCCGCGCACGCCAACCAGGTGCACCACGCTGCGGTTGGGAAAGAACGCCGCCTTGAACGACAGCCACGGCCCGGCCGATTGCGCCATGTAGAAGTCGCGCTCGCCCCAGCCGATCTCGAGGTAGTCGGCGGCGGGGAAGTCGCGCTTCTCCGGCAAGAGCGCTTCTGCGATGTCCGCACGGCGTACTGCGATACCGGTGTGCCCCCCCTGGGGAACGAGGAAAATCGAGGCCGCTGCCGGAGCCTCGGGAAGTAAGGCGACCGGCGAGGCGGCGCAGCCGCAGAGCAGGCAGCACAGGAGGAGGGCGCGCATGGCGCGATCATGCGCCGTTTCAAACGCGTCGTGCCCGCGCATCGCCACGCTATAATTTCACGCTCCTGCACGCATCCCGAGATCTCATGAAAGTCCTGGTCAGCGTCAAGCGCGTGGTCGACTACAACGTCAAGGTGCGCGTCAAGGCCGACGGCACCGGCGTCGAGACCGCCAACGTCAAGATGTCGATGAACCCCTTCGACGAGATCGCGATCGAGGAGGCGGTGCGGCTGAAGGAGGCGGGCGTCGTCACCGAGATCGTTGCCGTGTCCGCCGGCCTGCTTGCCTGCCAGGAGACGCTGCGCACGGCGCTTGCCATCGGCGCCGACCGCGCCATCCTCGTGGAAACCGACGTCGAGCTGCAGCCCCTGGCGGTGGCGAAGCTGCTGAAGGCGCTGTGCGACAAGGAGTCGCCGCAGATCGTGATCCTCGGCAAGCAGGCGATCGACGACGATGCGAACCAGACCGGGCAGATGCTCGCCGCGCTGCTCAAGTGGCCGCAGGCCACCTTCGCCTCCAAGGTGAAGGTCGAGAACGGCAAGGCAACGGTGACGCGCGAGGTCGACGGCGGCCTCGAGACCATCGCCCTCAAGCTGCCGGCGATCATCACCACCGACCTGCGGCTGAACGAGCCGCGCTACGTCACGTTGCCCAACATCATGAAGGCGAAGAAGAAGGCGCTCGAGAACCTGAAGCCGGACGCGCTGGGCGTTGACGTGAAGCCGCGCCTGCAGGTGCTCAAGGTGGTGGAGCCGGCCAAGCGCAAGGCCGGCATCAAGGTGCCGGACGCGAAAACGCTGGTCGAGAAGCTGCGCAACGAAGCGAAGGTGATCTGATGGCCGTCCTGGTTCTCGCCGAGCACGACAACAATCAGCTCAAGAAGGCCACCCTCAACACCGTCGCCGCAGCGCAGAAGGCGGGCGGCGACATCCACGTCCTGGTCGCCGGCCACAACGCGGGCGAGGCGGCGAAGGCGGTCGCGCAGATCGCCGGCGTGGCAAAAGTGCTGCATGCGGACGCGGCGCACCTGGGCGAGTTCCTGGCCGAGAACGTGGCGGCCCTGGTGGTAGCGCTGGCGAAGGATTACTCGCACATCTTCGCGCCGGCGACCTCCACGGGCAAGGACGTGATGCCGCGCGCGGCGGCGCTCCTCGACGTGCAGCAGGTCTCCGAGATCGTGGCGATCGAATCGCCCGACACGTTCGTGCGCCCGATCTACGCCGGCAATGCGCTGGCGACCGTGAAGTCGGCCGACAAGATCAAGGTCATCACCGTGCGCACCACGGCGTTCGATGCCGTGGCCGCCACCGGAGGCAACGCGCAGGTCGAGATCGTGCAGGCGCCCGCCGACAGCGGGCTGTCCAGCTTCGTCGGCCGCGAGGTGGCGAAGTCCGAGCGCCCGGAGCTTACTTCGGCGCGTGTCGTCGTCTCCGGCGGTCGCGGCATGGGCTCGGGGGAGAACTTCAAGCTGCTCGAGCCGCTCGCCGACACGCTGAACGCGGCGATGGGCGCCTCGCGCGCCGCGGTCGATGCCGGCTTTGTGCCCAATGACTGGCAAGTCGGGCAAACGGGCAAGATCGTCGCCCCGGACCTGTACGTGGCGGTCGGCATATCCGGCGCCATCCAGCACCTCGCCGGCATGAAGGACAGCCGCGTCATCGTCGCCATCAACAAGGACGAGGAGGCGCCGATCTTCCAGGTTGCCGACTACGGCATCGTCGGCGACCTGTTCCAGGTCGTGCCGCAGGTGATCGAGGAACTGAAGAAGTAGGGTGGGCCAATGGCCCACCAGTTGGTGGGCCATTGGCCCGCCGTACGGGGAGATAGAGCGATGAGCGCATACGTAGCCCCACTGAAGGACATGAAATTCGCAATGCGGGAACTCGCCGGCCTCGCCGAGGTGGGGCAGCTGCCCGGGTACGAGGAGGCAACGATCGAAACGGCGGATGCGATACTTGAGGAAGCTTCTAGGTTCGCAACCCAAGTACTTGATCCACTTAACTTTAGTGGTGATCAAGAAGGATCGAAGTGGCACGACGGGTCGGTCACAACGCCCAAGGGCTTCAAGGAGGCCTACCGCAAGTACGTCGAGGGCGGTTGGGGTGCGCTGCCGGTCTCGTCTGCATTCGGCGGGCAGGGACTGCCCAGGATTGTCGCCACGCCGGTCGAGGAAATGTGGTGCAGCGGCAACATGAGCTTCTCGCTCTGCCCGATGCTCACGCAGGGTGCGCTGCACGCCATCGAGCTGTGCGGCTCCGAGCATCTGCGCAGCACTTTCCTGCCCAAGATGGCGAGCGGCGAATGGACCGGAACGATGAACCTGACCGAGCCGCAGGCCGGTTCAGACCTGGCGCTGGTCAGGACGCGCGCCGTGCCGGAAGGTGATCACTACCGCATTACCGGGCAGAAGATCTTCATTACCTACGGCGAGCACGATTTTACGGACAACATCGTGCACCTGGTGCTGGCGCGCACGCCGGACGCCCCCGAAGGGGTCAAGGGCATCTCGCTGTTCATCGTGCCGAAATTCCGGGTCAATGCCGACGGCTCGCTCGGCCAGCGCAACGAGGCGCGCTGCGCCTCGATCGAGCACAAGCTCGGCATTCACGCCAGCCCGACCGCGGTCATGGTATTCGAGAGTGCGCTGGGGTACCTGGTGGGCGAGGAGAACAAGGGCCTGGCCTACATGTTCATCATGATGAACGCGGCGCGCTTCGCCGTAGGGCTGGAGGGCGTTTCGATCGCCGAGCGCGCCTTCCAGCGCGCGCTGGCGTACGCGAAGGAGCGCGTGCAGGGGCGTGACCTCGCCGGCGGCGGCTCGGTGCCGATCATCCGCCATCCCGACGTACGCCGCATGCTGATGCTGATGAAATCTCAGACCGAGGCCATGCGCGCGCTCGCCTACGTGGTGGCGGCAGCGATGGACGTGGGGGCGCGGCACCCGGACGCGAAGTTGCGCCAGCAGAACCAGGCGTTCGTCGACCTCATGATTCCGGTGGTGAAGGGCTGGAGCACCGAGACCGGGATCGAGGTCGCGTCGCTGGGCGTGCAGGTGCACGGCGGCATGGGCTTCATCGAGGAGACGGGCGCCGCGCAGCACCTGCGCGACGCGCGCATCACCACCATCTACGAAGGCACCACCGGCATCCAGGCCAACGACCTCGTCGGCCGCAAGATCGCGCGCGAGGGCGGGGCGACGGCCAAGGCCTGGCTCGCACATCTCGAGGCGTTCGACGGCGAGCTGGCGAAGTCGGGCAATGCCGATGTGCAGGCGATCCGCGCGGCGCTCGCCGCGGGCGCAAAGGCGGTGGCGGAAAGCGTCGACTACATCGTCGCCAACGCGGGCAAGGACGTCATGGCGACCTTCGCCGGTGCGGTGCCGTTCCTGAAGCTGATGGGTATCGTCGCCGGCGGTTGGCAGATGGCGCGCGCCGCGCTCGCCGCCGAGAAAAACCTGGGCAGCGGCGACCGGGCCTTCCTCGAGGCCAAGCTCGCCACCGCGCGCTTCTACGCCGACCAAGTCATGGTGCAGGCGCCGGGGCTGCGCGACACGGTGGTAAAGGGGTCTGCCGCAGTGATGACGGTGCCCGACGACGCCATGCTGGCGGCGTAGAGACTGTCCCCATTTGCCGCAACGCAAATGGGGACTGTCCCTATTTGAGGCCAAAAAACTTCTGTATCCGCTCCAGTAGTGCCGGCTGCGCCGGCGCCGGCGGATTCGCCATCGCCTCGGCGGCCTCGGCGCGCGCCGACTCCAGCTCGGGCTTGCGTGCCGAGATGACGCGGCTCACCTCGTTGGCCAACTCGGGCCGCGCCAGGAGCAGCGCCTGGAACGAGGCGCGGTCCAGGCGATAGCACTCGACGTCGGTCTTCGCCATCACGGTGGCGTTGCGCGCTTCGCCCGCCAGCAGGCCCATCTCGCCGAAGAACTGCCCGGGCCGCACCGTGCCAAGGACGCGTGGTGCGCGCCCGGGCTGCTCGTAGCGCACCTCGGCCTCGCCGAAGGCGATGATGTAGAGCCAGTGCGCGATCGAGCCTTGCTTGGTGATGATGTCGCCGCGCGCGAAAGGCGCGTATTCCAGGCGCCCGGCGACGAAATTTCTTTCCTCTTCCGAGAGCGATGCGAGCAGGTCCACCTGCTTGAGCATGATCAGGCGGCGCTGCAGCTCGCGCTGGCGCACGTTCTCGGCGTGCGCCTCGTCCTTCGCAACGGCGTGCGCCGTGCGCTGCTCCTCGGCGACGCGGATGCCGGCGCGTTGCAGCGACGCGAACAGGTGCACGCGCACCGCCGAGTCGGTGAACAAATCCTCCTGCAGGTCGGTCAGGAAGTAGCGCAGCTCGTAAAGCAGGTTGCCGTACACGAAGTCCACCAGGACGCAGCTCGGCGCCGGCGCGCGCGCGACATTGGCGATCATGATTTCGCGCATCTCCTCGTCCACCAGCGCGATCACCCGTGCCGGAGGCACCGCCGGGTCGATCATGAAGCGGATGCCGCGGCGCCACTGCAGCGGCGCGCCCTCGCGCCGGCCGAGGATGATAAAGCGGTTCTTCATCAGCTGGCTGTTCGGGATGACCACCGTCTCCCAATCACGTGTCTCAATGGCGGCGGAGCGCCAGCGGATATCGATGACGCGCCCGGCCAGGCCGTCCATCTGGATCCAGTCGCCCACGCGCACCGAGTTGTCGAACTGGATGGCCAGGCCGCCGAGCACGTTGCCCAGCGTGTCCTGCATGGCGAAGGCGAGGACCGCGGTGATGATCGCGGAAGTGGCAAGGATGCCGGTGAGGTCGACGCCGGCGTGGCGCATCTGCGACAGGCCGTAAGCCGTGTACACGGCGATGATCGCCAGGTCCTCGATGATGCGCGGCAGCGGCTTGCCGAGCTTGGGCAGCACCAGGCGAAACAAGGCGAAACCGACCATGCGGATGAGCGCGATCGTCCAGACGATGCGGAAGAAGACGTCGAAGACGCGTGCGGCGCTATCGAAGCCCAGCTTCACGGCGCCCAGGCCGGCGGCCTGGCCGAGGACGCCGATGAGGAACAGCCACAGAGTGTTCTGGTAGCTCGAGCGCTCGCCCGGGCGCGTGCGCAGCAGCGCCACCGTCAGGGCGAGCGCGATGACAATGACGTACGGGAGCTCGGAGCCCCAGAAGCGGGTCAGCACGGTGATGGGCCTACAGTCTTCACGCCGGCCTCACATATTGGGGTAATTCGGCCCGCCGCCGCCCTCGGGCGCGACCCAGACGATGTTCTGCGTCGGGTCCTTGATGTCGCAGGTCTTGCAGTGCACGCAGTTCTGGGCGTTGATCTGCAGCCGCGGCTCGTCGCCGTCGCGCACGATCTCGTACACGCCCGCCGGGCAGTAGCGCTGCTCGGGGGCGTCGTACTGCGCGAGGTTCACCTTCACCGGCACGCTCGCATCCTTCAGCGTCAGGTGCACCGGCTGGTCTTCGGCGTGGTTGGTGTTGGAGAACGACACCGAGGTCAGCCGGTCGAAGGTCAGCTTGCCGTCGGGCTTCGGATAGGCGATGGGCTGCACCTCGGTGCGCAGGGTGAGGGATTCGTTGTCGGCATGCGCGTGGTGCAGCGTCCACGGCGCCTTGCCGCCGAACACGACCTGGTCGATGCCGAACATGACACTGCCCGTGTACAGGCCCTTCGCCATCCATGGTTTGAAATTTCGCGCGCGGTACAGCTCGTCGAACAGCCACGACTGCTGGAAGGCCTCAGGATAGGCGGCGAGTTCGTCGCCGGCGCGGCCGGCGGCGAGCGCCGCGTGCGCCGCCTCGGCGGCGAGCATCCCGGACTTGATGGCGCCGTGGCTGCCCTTGATGCGCGAGGCATTGAGGAAGCCGGCGTCGTCGCCGATCAGGCAGCCGCCGGGAAAGACGAGCTTGGGTAGCGACTGCAGGCCGCCGGCAGCGATGGCGCGCGCGCCGTAGGCCACGCGCTTGCCGCCTTCGAAGGTGCCGCGGATCGCGGGATGCGTCTTGTAGCGCTGGAATTCCTCGTAGGGGGAGAGGTAGGGATTGCGGTAGCCCAGCCCGACGACGAAGCCCACGGCGACGAGGTTGTTCTCGAAGTGGTAGAGGAACGAGCCGCCGTAGGTCGCGCTATCGAGGGGCCATCCCGCCGTATGCACGACAAGGCCCGGCCGATGCTGCCCGGGCTTGACCTCCCACAGTTCCTTCAGCCCGAGGCCGTAGACCTGGGGATCGACACCCTCGCGCAGCTTGTACTTTCGTTCCAGCTGCAGCCCGAGGTGCCCACGGCAGCCCTCGGCGAAGAAGGTGTACTTCGCCAGGAGCTCGACGCCCGGCTGGAAAGCCTCGGTCTTCTCGCCTTTGCGGTTGACGCCCAAGTCGCCGGTGGCGACGCCGCGCACCGCGCCCTTGTCGTCGTAGAGCACCTCGGCGCCGGCGAAGCCGGCGAAGATCTCCACGCCCGCAGCCTCCGCCTGCTGACCGAGCCAGCGCGTGACGTTGCCCAGGCTGATGACAGTGTTGCCGTGGTTCTTGAAGCAGGCCGGCAGCAGGAAGCTCGGCGTGCGAAACGACCCCGACTGCGTAAGGAACAGGAACCGGTCCTCGCTCACCGGCACGCCGAGCGGCGCGCCCTTCGACTTTGCGTTGGGCATAAGCTCGTCGAGCGCTCGCGGGTCCATCACCGCGCCCGAGAGGATGTGCGCGCCGATCTCCGAGCCCTTTTCGATGACGCAAACGGACAGATCGCCCGAAAGCTGCTTGAGCCGGATGGCGGCGGCGAGTCCCGCCGGGCCGCCTCCCACCACCAGCACGTCGTACTGCATCGATTCGCGGCTCATGCCGGCATTATATTATCCGGGCATGAGCGAAATCCGGCGCCTCGCGCACATCGAACACATACCAATCCGCTGGGGCGACATGGACGCGATGGGGCATGTCAACAACACCGTGTACTTCCGCTTCATGGAGCAGGCACGCATCCGCTGGTTCGAGCGCTTGGTGCCCGGGCAGGAGGCGTGGCAGTCCACGGGCGTTGTGATCGCGAACGCTTCCTGCAATTACCGCCGCGCGATCACTTACCCAGGCACCGTCGAAGTGAAGCTGTTCGTTGGTGCACCGGGGGGCGCCAGCGTGCCTACCTTCTACGAGCTGCGCGTCGACGCCGATCCCGAGCCCTACGCGGACGGCGCCGCCACGGTGGTGTTCATCGACATGAAGTCGCAGAAGTCGAAGCGCATTCCCGAGGCGATCCGCTTGCGCCTGGAGCGCGCCGCGGTCGAGGCATGAGCGAGCGGCCGCTGTGGACGCCCGATCCGGCGCGCGCCGCGCAGACCGGCATGGCGCGCTTCATGCAGCTTGCAGGCAAGCGCGACTACGCCGAGTTGCACCGCTGGTCGGTGGAGAAGAGCGAGGATTTCTGGGCGCTGCTGTGGAAGTTCGGCGAAGTGCGCGGCACGCAGGGCGCGCGCCGCCTGGTCGACGGCGATCGCATGCCGGGCGCGCAGTGGTTCCCGGACGCGCGCCTGAACTTTGCCGAGAACCTGCTGCGCGACCGCGACGACTCGCTCGCCATTGCCTTCTGGGGCGAGGAGGAGGTGAAGCGCCGGCTGACGCGAAACGAGCTGCACGACCTGGTGTCGCAGCTGGCGCAGGCGCTGCGCGCGGCGGGCGTAGGCAAAGGCGACCGCGTCGCCGCCTACCTGCCGAACATGCCGGAGGCGACCGCGGCGATGCTGGCGACGGCGAGCCTGGGCGCCATCTGGTCGAGCTGCTCGCCGGATTTCGGCGTCCAGGGCGTGCTCGACCGCTTCGGCCAGATCGAGCCCAAGGTTCTGTTCTGCGCCGACCGTTACTTCTACGGCGGCAAGGAGTTCGACCTGCGGGCGAAGAACGAACAGATCCTCGCCGGGCTGCCGAGCGTGCGCAAGGCGGTTACCGCCCTGTACAAAGGGGGTTTTGTCGATTTCACGGCGCCGTTCAAGCCCGGGGCCGTCGCTTTCGAGCAGGTGGAATTCAACCATCCGCTCTACATCCTGTACTCCTCCGGCACCACGGGCATGCCGAAGTGCATCGTGCACGGCACCGGCGGCACGCTGCTGCAGCACCTCAAGGAACACCTCCTGCACAGCGACGTGCGAGCGGGCGATCGCGTGTACTACTTCACCACCCTCGGCTGGATGATGTGGAACTGGCTGATGTCGGGCCTGGCAGCCGGCGCCGCGCTGCTGCTCTACGACGGCTCGCCCTTCGTCAGCCGCGGCCGCATCGTCTTCGACCTGGCCGATGCCGAGGGCATGACGCATCTGGGCACCTCGGCCAAGTTCATCGATGCCATCGCCAAGATCGACCTCAATCCCAAGGCGACGCACCGCCTGGAGCGCCTGCGCGCCGTCCTTTCCACCGGCTCGCCGCTCGTGCCGGAGGCCTTCGACTACGTCTACCGCAACATCAAGGACGACGTCTGCCTGTCCTCCATTTCGGGGGGCACCGATATCGTCAGCTGTTTCGTGCTCGGCAATCCGATCCTGCCGGTGTGGCGCGGCGAGATCCAGTGCAAGGGCCTGGGGCTGGCGGTGGAGGTGTTTGACGACGACGGCAAGTCCCTGGTCGGCGAGAAGGGCGAGCTGGTGTGCACGAAGCCTTTCCCCGCCATGCCGATCAGCTTCTGGAACGACGCCGACGGCGCCAAGTACCGCGCCGCCTACTTCGAGAAGTACCCGAACGTCTGGCGCCACGGCGACTGGTGCGAGATCACGGCGCACGGCGGCATCATCATCTACGGGCGCTCCGACGCCGTGCTCAACCCGGGCGGCGTGCGCATCGGCACCGCCGAGATCTACCGCCAGGTCGAGAGCCTGGACGAGGTCGTGGAGTCGCTGGTCGTCGGCCAGGACTGGCAGGGCGATGTCCGCGTGGTGCTGTTCGTGAAGCTGCGCGAGGGCCTGAAGCTCGACGACGCGCTCGTCAATCGCATCAAGAAGCGCATCCGCGACAACACCACGCCGCGCCACGTCCCGGCCAAGGTGTTGCAGGTCGGCGACATCCCGCGCACCAAGAGCGGCAAGATCGTCGAGCTGGCGGTGCGCCACGTGGTGCACGGCCGGCCGGTGAAGAATCTCGAGGCGCTCGCCAATCCGGAGGCGCTGGAGGATTTCCGCGACCGAAAGGAGCTTGCGGATTTGTAGCGGCGGAGGAGTTCCTGTAGACTCCTCCATCCCTACACGCCGTGGGTAGATGACCAAATATGTCTTTGTAACCGGTGGTGTAGTTTCCTCTCTGGGGAAAGGCATCGCCGCCGCCTCCCTCGCCGCGATCCTCGAATCGCGCGGCATCCGCGTCACCAACATCAAGCTCGACCCGTACATCAACGTCGACCCGGGCACCATGAGCCCGTTCCAGCACGGCGAGGTGTTCGTCACCGAAGACGGCGCGGAGACCGACCTCGACCTCGGGCACTACGAGCGCTTCCAGAGCACCAAGATGCGCCGCGCCAACAACTTCACCACCGGCCAGATCTACGAGTCGGTGATCAAGAAGGAGCGCCGCGGCGACTACCTCGGCGGCACGGTGCAGGTG
>JAOTWE010000104.1 GCA_029863065.1 Betaproteobacteria bacterium | reverse complement strand
CATGGTGTCGGCGTCGCTGACCTCGAATTTGCCCGGCGCCTCGACGTTGAGCTGCTTGAGCACGCCGTCTTCAACCAGCATGGAGCAGCGACGCATGCGCATGCCCATGCCGCCGGCGCTCGAGTCGACCTCCAGCCCGAGCGCCTTGGTCCACTGGGCGTTGCCGTCCCCGAGCATACGGATCTTGCCGTCCGCTTTCTGGTCACGCCCCCACGCGGCCATCACATAGCCATCATTGACCGCCACGCACCAGATCTCGTCGACCTTCTTGGCTTTGAACTTGTCGTAGTTGGCCAGATAACCGGGCAGGTGCTTGCCCGAGCAGGTCCAGGTGAAGGCCCCCGGCAGTCCGAAGATCACCACACGCTTGCCTTTCAGCAGTTCGGCGATGGTGACCTGACCGGGCCGCACCGGGCAATGGTTTTCGTCGCTATAACCGACGGATTCGAAAAGCACACCGTCGGGAATGCGATCCCCGACCTTGATGGTCATGGTGTCATTCCTTTGTCTAATTTCTTGGAGCGCGGATAATAACGCGCTGCGGTTGCAATCTAAAGGAGACTCGCATGCAGCGCAAAGGTTCGGCAGTGTGGAAAGGCGGCCTGAAGGACGGCAATGGCCAGGTATCGACAGGCAGCGGGGGGCTTGCCGCCGCGCCCTACACGTTCGCCAGCCGCTTCGAGGCCGGCGGCAAGACCGATCCCGAGGAGCTGGTCGCCGCGGCGCACGCCGCCTGCTTCTCGATGGCGCTCTCGGGGCAGCTTGGTCAGGCCAACCTGAAGGCCGAGAGCATCGCGACGACGGCCAACCTGACCCTGGAGAAGACCGACGCCGGCATGACCGTGACGGCGATCCATCTGCAGGTGAAAGCCAAGGTACCGGGCGCCGACCGCGCGGCCTTCGACAAGGCCGCCAACAACGCCAAGGCCGGGTGCCCGATCTCGCGCCTGCTCAACGCCAAGATCACGATGGAGGCGGCGCTCGAGTAGGTGCTTAGCCCGGCTGCAGCGCGGCGCGCCGCCCGCGCTCGACGTCGATGCCGGCGAGGAGCAGCAGGCCGACCACGAAATACGCGCCCACGGTGAGGATGCCGAGGCGATGGTCGCCCTCGAACATCCACGTCACCACGCCGTAGGTCAGCGGGCCGAAGATCGAGGCTGCCTTCACTGCAAGGCCCCACAGGCCGAAGAACTCCGCCTCGCGCGTGCGCGGCGAAAGGTAGCCGACGATGGCGCGGCCCGCGGCCTGCGACGAGCCCATGCACAGGCCGGCGAGGTTCGCCGCCACCCAGAAGGTGGGCGCGTCGTCGGCGAAGTAGGCGAGGGCGATCATCACGATCCAGCCGGAGAGGATCAGCGCCATGGCGCGCATGTGGCCGATGGCGTCCTGCAGGTAGCCAAAGCTGAAGGCGCCAATCGCGGCGGTGACGTTGACCACCAGCACGAGGACGATGGTCTGCTGCTGCGTGAACTTCATCGCCTCCTGCGCATAAATGGCGGCGAGCGCGATCACGGCCATAATGCCCGCCTGGTAGAACAGGATGCAGACCAGGAACCGCCGCAGGTCGCGGTACTGCTGGGCGTGGCGCAGCGTGTGCAGGACCCGCGTCCAGGCCTTGCCGGCGCGTGCCTGCGGCACGGCGCGTTCCTTCAGGAACAGGAACGTCGGCGTGGCGCACAGTGCGAACATGACAGCGGTAATCAGCATCGTCACCGGCACGAACTGGATGGCGGTCTGGCCGGCGCCCTGCGCCCAGGTAATGTAGATAAGCGAGATGCCGAGGGAGACCAGCCCGCCCAGGTAGCCGAAAGCCCAGCCCCAGCCCGAGACGCGGCCCATGGCGCGCGAATCGGCGAGCTCGGGCAGGAACGCCGCGATCAGGTTCTCGCCGACGGAGAAGAATAAGTTGGACAGCACGATGAAGACGACGGCCAGCGCCACGGCGCCCGGGCCGACCAGGGTGAGGGCGGCGGTGAACAGCACGCAGCCGGCCGTGGCGACGAGCAGCAGGCGCTTTTTCGCCGCGTGCGCGTCGGCCCAGGCGCCCACCAGCGGCGCCGAGAGCAGCACGGCGAGGTAGGACACCGACAGCGCGGCGGTCCAGGCGAAGGTCGCCCAGGGCGCGCGGCCCGCCACCACGGCGACAAAGAAGGCGTTGTACACGGCCGTGATCACCACCGTCGTGTAGCCCGAGTTGGCGAAGTCGTACATGCTCCACGCCCAGACTTCACGCAGTTTCACGTCGGGCGCCAGCGCCCCTGCCTTTGGCATCCCCGATTCTAGCGGTATAGTGTTCGCGCCCATGCCACAAGCCGCCACCGCGTCAGCCGCAGAGCGCCGGCTGACGCTCTCCGAGCTCATCGACTGGCTGGTCGAGGACGGTGTCGTGGCGCGCGCGCCGGCCGAGCAGCTGAAGAAGGAGCGGCGCTACTGGCGCGGCGCGCAGCACCCGCTCGCCATGATCGCCGGCGAGAAGTGGAGAGACGCGCGCGCGCCCCACAAGCCGCTCACGCTGGATGCGTTGGCCGAATGGCTGGCGAAGCGAGCGGGCCTCGAATACCTGCACATCGATCCGCTGAAGATCGATTTCTCGGCGGTGACGGAAGTGATGTCGAGCGCCTACGCTTCGCGCTTCCGCATCCTGCCGGTGGCGCTCACCCCCAAGGAGGCGGTGATCGCCACTTCCGAACCCTACGTGCGCGAGTGGGAGACGGAGATCTCGCGCGTCATCCAGCGCCCGATCCGGCGCGTGATCGCCAACCCGCAGGACATCGAGCGCTACCAGGTGGAGTTCTACAACCTGGCGCGCTCGGTGAAGGGCGCCAACCGCGGCGCCGCCGGCGCCTCGGGCCTGTCCAACTTCGAGCAGCTGGTCGAGCTGGGCAGCGCCAACAAGTCGCTGGACGCCAACGACGCGCACATCGTGCGCGTCGTTGACTGGCTGTGGCAGTACGCGTTCGAGCAGCGCGCGAGCGACATCCACATCGAGCCGCGGCGCGATATCGGCCTGGTGCGTTTCCGCATCGACGGCGTGCTGCACCAGGTCTACCAGATTCCCGCCTCGGTGCTGGCGGCGATGACCAGCCGCATCAAGATCCTCGGCCGCATGGACGTGGTGGAGAAGCGCCGGCCGCAGGACGGCCGCATCAAGACCCGCATGGTGAACGGCGACGAGGTGGAGCTGCGCCTGTCGACGCTGCCGACCGCGTTCGGCGAGAAGCTGGTGATGCGCATCTTCGACCCCGAAGTGCTGGTGCGCGATTTTCGCGAGCTCGGCTTCTCCGACGAGGACCACCGGCGCTGGAAAGAGATGACCGAGCGCCCGAACGGCATCGTGCTGGTAACCGGACCGACGGGCTCGGGCAAGACGACCACGCTGTATTCGACGCTGAAGAGCCTCGCCACCCCCGAAGTGAACGTCTGCACCATCGAGGATCCGATCGAGATGGTGGAGCCCGCGTTCAACCAGATGCAGGTGCAGTCGGCGATCGACCTGGGCTTCGCCGAAGGCGTGCGCGCGCTGATGCGCCAGGATCCGGACATCATCATGGTGGGAGAGATCCGCGATCTCGAGACCGCCGAGATGGCGGTGCAGTCGGCCTTGACCGGGCATCTTGTGCTTTCCACCCTGCATACCAACGATGCGCCGAGCGCGGTGACTCGGCTGCTGGAGCTCGGGATCGCGCCCTATCTGCTCAACGCCACATTCAACGGCGTCATGGGCCAGCGGCTGATGCGTACGCTGTGCACGCACTGCAAGCAGCCCATGCAACTCGACCGTGCCGAGGACCGGGCGGCCTGGGACGCGCTCGTGTCGCCGTTCAAGTCGACGCGGCCGTCGACCGTATACAAGCCGGTAGGATGCCTCGAGTGCCGCATGACCGGTTTCACGGGTCGCATCGGCATCTACGAGACGCTGCTGCACACGCCGGCGATCAAGCAGATGATTGCCGCGGGCGCCGACCTCGCCGCGGTGCGCGAGCAGGCGATGAAGGAAGGCATGAAGCCGCTGCGCGTGAGCGGCGCGATGAAGGTGGCCGCCGGCGTCACCACCATCGACGAGGTGCTGAAGGTGGCGCCGCCCGTGCGCGAGAACGCGGGTTAGGGCGGCGGACGCGGTGAACTGGACGCTGCTCACCGAGGCGCTGTTGCTGGTGACGGCAGCGGGCATCGTGTTCGCCGCCTGGATGCAGGCGCGGCTGCGCGACCGGCGCGCCACGCGCGCGCTGCGCGCGAGCGAGGAGCGCTTCCGCAACCTCACCGCGCTGTCGGCCGACTGGTTCTGGGAGACCGACGCCGCGCACCGCGTCACCTGGCTTACCGGCGGCGCGACCGTGCTCACTTTCTTCGGCTCGGGCCTTGCGTTCGGCAAGCGCCTGTGGGAGTTGCCCGGCGTCGAGCTCGATGGCCGCGCCTTCACCGCGCATCTCGAGCAGCTGCAGCTGCGCCAGCCCTTCTTCGAGCTCGAGCTGGCGCGCACGCACGCCAGTGGCTCGCGCCACGTGCACGTGGTTTCGGGCGAGCCGCGCTACGACGCCGCCGGCAGCTTCCTCGGCTACCGCGGCGTGGGCCGCGACGTCACCGAGCGGCGGCGCGGCGAGCGCGAGCTCGCCGCGGCCAAGGAGCGGCTCGAGCTGGCGCTGAGCGGCTCCGACGCTACCCTCTGGGACACCGACCTGCGCAGCAGGCGGGTGTATCTGAGCGAGGGCTGGGCGAAATTTCTCGGCTTGCCGCGCGCGCCGACGGCGATTACGGTGGACGAGCTGATGCAGGGTGTGCACCCTGACGATCTGGCGCGCGCAGTCGAAATCTCGATGGCCGTGGTGAAGGGCGACCGCGAGGACTACGTCGAGGAGCACCGCTATCGCGCGGCCGACGGCAGCTGGAAGTGGCTGCAGTCGCGCGGCAAGGTCTCCGAGCGCGACGCCGAGGGGCGCGCGCTGCGCATGACCGGAATCAACCTCGACATCACGGCGCGCAAGCGCGCCGAGCAGGCGATGCGCGAAGCCGAGGAGCGCTACCGCTCGCTGATCGAGCTGGCGCCCGATGCGGTGGTGGTGTCTTGCGGCGGCGTGATCGAGTACGCGAATCCGGCGGCAGCGCGGCTCGTCAAGGCCGCGTCGCCCAACGAGATCCTCGGCCGGAGCATGGAGGCGTTCGTGCACCCGGAGCACGTCGAGCGCTCGCGGCAGTGCCTGCGCCACCTTGGCGCCGGGTCGGGGGCCAGGAATTTCGAGGAGCGCAGGCTGCGCTGCGTCGACGGCAGCGAAGTCGTTGCGGAGGTGGCGAGCGTCTCGTTCCTCGAGCGCAACCGGCTGCTGGTGCAGACCGTGGTGCGCGACGTCACCGAGCAGAGGGCGGCGCGCCGCGCGCTCGCCGAGCGCGAGCAACGCTTCAGCGACGTGGTCGAGGCTTCCGGCGAGTACGTGTGGGAGACCGACACGAAGTGGCGCTACACCTACCTCTCGGCGCGCGTAGAGGCGGTGCTGGGCTACAAGCGCGCCGAGCTCCTCGGGCGCACGCCGCGCGAATTCATTCCGCTCGGTGAGGCGCGCGCGCTCGACGAATGGTTCGAGCGCGACGCGCGCAAGGGACAGCCGTTCCGCGACCTCGTGCACCGCTCCATCACCAAGTCCGGCAACGTCGTCTGGCAGCAGGTGAGCGGCATGCCGGTGCACGATGCGCAGGGCCGCCTCGCCGGCTACCGCGGCACCGGCGCCGACGTCACCGGGCGCAAGCAGGCCGAGGAGCGCATTCAGTACCTGGCGACACGCGATGCGCTGACCGGGCTGCCGAACCGCGCCCTGCTCGGCGACCGCGCCGCGCAGGCGATCCTCGCTGCGGCGCGCAGCCGGGGCATGCTCGCCGTGCTGCTCATCGACCTCGACCGCTTCAAGCTGGTCAACGACTCTTTGGGCCACCGCGCCGGCGACGCGCTGCTGCGCGCGGTCGCCGAGCGCCTGTCCAACACGCTGCGCCGCGAGGACACGCTGGCGCGCGCAGGCGGCGATGAGTTTGTGCTGCTGTGGGACGGACTGAAAACGGCGCAGGACGCCGCCCTGGTGGCGCAGCGAGTGCAGGCCATCCTGCAACGGCCGTTCACGCTCGAGGGGCGCGCGCTCAACGTCACCGCCTCCATCGGCGTCGCGATCTACCCCGAGGACGGGCGCGATTTCAACGAGCTGCTGAAGAACGCCGACACTGCCCTGTACGACGCCAAGGACGGCGGCCGTAACGGCTTTCGCTTCTTCTCGCCGGCGCTGCACACGCGGGCGGTGGAGCGCCTGACGCTGGAGAGCGACCTGCGCGGCGCGCTGGCGCGCGGCGAGCTGCGGTTGCACTGGCAGCCGGTGGTGCGGCAGGACGCGCTCGTCGGCGCAGAGGTCCTGGTGCGCTGGAACCATCCGCAGCGCGGCCTGCTGCGGCCGGACGCTTTCATTCCGCAGGCGGAGGAGTGCGGCCTGATTCGCGCCGTGGGCGAGTGGACGCTGGAGCGTGCGCTCTCGCAGATTGGCGCCTGGCAGCGCATCCTGCCGGGCGCGCCGTGGTTCGCGCTCAATGTCTCGGCGCTCGAGCTGGCGCAAGGCGACGAGTACGTGGCGCGCCTGCGCGAGGCGCTCGCCGCGCACGACGTGCCGGCCGCGCGCCTAGAGCTCGAGGTCACCGAGCGCGTGCTGATGGCCCACCTGCCGGAGAGCATCGAGACGCTGCGCCGGATCGGCGCGCTCGGCGTGCGCCTCGCCATCGACGACTTCGGCACCGGCTACTCGAGCCTCGCCTACCTGCGCCGCCTGCCGATCGACAAGCTCAAGATCGACCGCGGCTTTCTGCGCGAGCTTGAATCCTCGCGGGGCGATGCCATGATCGTCGAGACCATCGCCGCCATGGCGAAGGGCCTCGGGCTGCAGGTGGCCGCAGAGGGCGTGGAAACCGAGGCGCAATTGCGCCTGCTGCGCGGCGTCGGCTGCGAGGAGTGGCAGGGTCACCTGTACAGCGAGCCGCTCGAGGCGGCGGCGTTCGAGCGGCTGGCGCTCGGCGAGCGCAGGGCGGTGGCGGGATGAACGCCGAGCTCGACGCCGTCTTCGAGCGCAACTACGCCCTCGCCGAGCCCCACACCCTGCTGATGAAGGCGCAGGTGCGCTCGGTATACGACCGCCTGCTCGAGACGCGGCACTTGCCCGGCGATTGCATCGAGTTCGGCGGCTTTCGCGGCGGCCTGAGCTTCTTCCTGGGCTTGTGCATCGGCGACCTCGGCCTCGCCAAGCGCGTCATCATGCTCGACAGTTTCCAGGGGCTGCCGCAGACCGAAGCCGCGCTCGATGGCCCGTTCGAGCGCGGCATGATGGCGAGCGACCTGCAATCGGTGCAGGGCGCGCGCGCCGCGCTCGGGCTGGACGACGTGGTCGAAATTCGCGCCGGGTGGTTCGAGGACACGCTGCGCCAGATGCCGCCCGCCGCGCAGTTCTGCCTTGCGCACCTCGATGCCGACATTTACGCGAGCACGAAAACGGCGCTGCGCTATCTGCTGCCGCGGCTCGTGCCGGGCGGCGCCGTCGTGCTTGACGATTGCCTGTTCTTCGGAGCAAACGGCGTGCTGCGCGCGGCGCGCGAGGAGATCGGCCAGGAGCTGCACCTGCATCTGGGCCCGAAGACCCAGGCCTTCGTCTTTCCCAAGGGCGACCCGCGCAGCGATCGGCGGGCACCCCTGTGGCGCACGCTCGGCGGCCAACGCTACGACGTGGCGGAGCTGCTCACGCGCTCCGACTATCTCGAGCTGGCGACCTGGGAAGAAGCCTACTACCGCGAGCACGCGCGGTGGTATGCCGACTACCTGCGGCTGCTGTCCGGCAGCCCGAACCTGCCGCCGGACAGCCACCGCGTGGCCAGCGCCATCGGCATGGTCCGCAAGCGCTAGCCGTCGGCCCGCATCAGCGTGCGCCGCAGCTCGGGGTCATCGAGCTGCATGTTCGAGTAGCGCGCGGCGAGATCCTTTTTCACCACGATCAGGTTGTGGTGGAAGGCGATGCTGCTAATGCCGGCGTCGAGCCTGCCGGGGGCCGGCGCGAGGAATTCGGGCAGGTTGACGCTGTCGACCAGCTGCTTGAACCACTGCATGCAGGACAACTCGTAGCCCGGAGTGCCGAGCGGCCCGCCGCCGTAGGCCGGCCAGTACGAGGTCTGCACGTCCTCGACGATATACGTGCCGCCATCCTTCACGTGCGGCCAGAGGATGCCGAAGGTTTCGATCTGGTGGGCGTTCAGGTGGCTGCCGTCGTCGAGGATGAAGTCGAACGGCCCCTGCTCCTGTGCCAGTGACGTGAGCTTCGGTCTGTCGACCTGCGAGCACTGGAACACCTGCACGCGCCCGCGCGAGAGCGCGGTCTTGTCGAAGACGTCGATGCCAGTGATGTGCCCGTGCCGGAAATAGCTTTCCCACATGCGCAGCGACTCCCCGCCCAAAGCCCCCTCGTAGCCGCCGACACCGACTTCCAGCAGCCGCACCGGCTTGCGCCGTGAAGCGCGCATCAGCTCTTCGTACACCGGCGTGTAATCGTGCTCGCCGAACTTGTCGGTGCCGTAGAGCGCGGCGAGCAGGTCGAGCTCGGCGCCGAGCCAGCCGGCGACCTTGGCAAAGCGCTGCAGGTAACGGTCGAGCGCCGTGCCGGGCGGGAGGTTGCGCCGCAGGTTGAGCACCAGGCGGCTGAGGCGGCCGGCCATGCTATTTCGCCCTCACGCGAACTCGGCGCGCAGCAGCCGCGCGGCCTCGACCATGGCGCGCAGCTTGCCATCGGCGACTGCGCGCGGCAGGTACTTCATGCCGCAGTCCGGTGCCAGGATTACGTGCTCCTTCGGTACGTAGGGCAGCGCGTGCTTGATGCGCGCCACGACCTGCTGCGGCGTCTCGACCGTCATGTCGTTCAGGTCGATGCAGCCGACCATGATGCTCTTGCCCGGAAGCTTCGCCAGCACCGAGCAATCGAGGTTGGATTGGGCGGTCTCGATCGAAACCTGCTGGCAGGAACAGTCGGCGAATTCCGGCAGGAACGAGTAGCCCGACGGACGCTGGTGCACGATCGCCGCGTAGCCAAAGCAAATGTGCACCGCGGTCGTGCCCGTGATGCCGTCGAGCGCGCGATTGAGCACCTTCAGGCCGTACTCGCGCGCTCTTTCCGGGCGCGCCTGCATGTAGGGCTCATCGACCTGCACGATGTCGGCGCCGGCGGCAAAGAGGTCCTTCATCTCCTCGTTCACCGCGGCGGCATAGTCCATCGCCGCTTCTTCATCGCTCTTGTAGAAGTCGTTTTGCGCCTGCTGCATCATGGTGAAGGGGCCGGGCACGGTCATCTTCAGCTTGCGGTTCGTGTGCTTCTTCAGGAACTTCAGGTCCTCGACCTCGACCGGGTGCTTGCGACGGATGCGGCCCGAAATGCGCGGCACGGGAACCGGCTTGCCGGCGCGGTCCATCGCCTTGCCCGGGTTGTCGATGTCGACGCCCTCCAGCGCCGTTGCGAAGCGATTGGAGTAGCTTTCGCGCCGGATCTCGCCGTCGGTGATGATGTCGAGGCCGGCTTCCTCCTGCGCCTTGATGGCGACGATCGTGGCGTCGTCCTGCGCCTCGGCGAGGAGCTCCTGGGGGATCTTCCACAGCTCCGCCGCGCGCACGCGCGGCGGCAGGCGCCCCGCAAGCTTCTTGCGGTCGACCAGCCACTCGGGCTGCGGGTAGCTGCCGACCAGAGTAGTGGGGAACAGCAGGCTCATTTCGCCAGCTGCCGCATCGCCCGCTCCAGCCCCTCGAGCGTGGTCGGGTACATGCGGCCGTTCATCAGCTCCTTCATGATCTGGATCGACTGGCGGTAGCCCCAGATCTCCTCGGGCTCGGGGTTGAGCCAGACGCACTTCGAATAGACCTCGGAGACGCGCCTCACCCAGACGGCGCCCGGTTCTTCGTTGAAGTACTCGATCGAGCCGCCCGGCTGCAGGA
>JAOTWE010000103.1 GCA_029863065.1 Betaproteobacteria bacterium | reverse complement strand
CCTCGTTGACAATGTCCGGCTGCCGGTGATCGGTCGGTTCGGCCAGCGTCGGAGCTGGCTATGGCTCGTCGGTGTGCTGGTCATGGCTGCAGTCGCCTTTCTCGGCATGGCCGATCCGGGCGAGGCGCTTTATCTCGTCGCGATCGCCTCGATCACGGCGGGAGTAGCGGGCGCAACGTTCGACATCATCATTGACGCCTACCGCATCGAATTGCTCGAACCGCGTCAGCTCGGCATTGGCTCCGGCATGTCCCAGTATGGCTGGCGGACCGGCGCCGCCGGGGCGGGCGCGCTTGCCCTGGTCCTTGGCGCGGGGTACGGGTGGAGCGCCGCCTATGTCGCCTGCGCCGCCTTCGCGCTGCCGGCAATGCTGGTCGGGGTGGTCATGGGCGAGCCCGCGCGTCACCGCGAGCCTGCCAGGGCGCACGGCGTCGCCGATGCGGTCAGCGCCTATTTCAGCCCGCTGCTCGAGTTCCTGACGCGTCAAGGGGCCCTCGTCGTCCTCTTGTTCGTGCTGATCCACAAGATCGGCGACACGCTCGCCAATCTGACGCTGAGACTGCTGTTCGAGAATCTCGGCTTCACCAACAGCGAGATCGCCTTCTACGACGTGGGCGTCGGCTTCATCGCGCTGTTGATCGGCATCTTCGTCGGCGGCATTCTCTACGTGCGGCTGGGGATGAAGCATGCCGTGTTGATCAGCCTGATCCTGATGGCGGTGTCGAACTTCAGCTTCGCTGCGCTGGCGGCGGTCGGCCACACCAATGTCGGCATGGCGGCCGCGATTGGCTTCGAGAACTTCGCGAGCGGCATCGGCGGGGTGACCGTGGTCGCCTACCTTTCCGCGCTGTGCAACTTGCGCTTCACGGCGAGCCAGTACGCCCTGCTCTCGGCGCTCGCCAGCATTGCCGGGCGCCTCGTCACGGGAACGACCGCCGGGTCGCTGATCGATGCGATGGGCTACGTGAACTTCTACGTACTCACCACCCTGGTCGCGTTTCCGGGCGTGATCCTGTTCTGGTTCATGATCCGCTCGGGGCTCGCTGACCTGTCGATCGGCTCGGCAGGCACGAAAGGCGAAGGCGACGCGCGGCGGTGAAAACTCTTACCATGCTCCACGGAGGTGCCTGATGCGAAGGTCGCAACTCGGGCTGGGCTGGTTCGGGTCGCTCGTCGTGCTGGCGCTTGCGGTAGGCGCGGGCTACTACGCGTACCAGCAGCTCTCCGTTCCTGATGAGACGCCGAGCTGCGCGGCGGCGCAGAACGCCTGCCAGCAGAAGTGCCGTCGGACGGCGAGCGACAACACCGCGATGCAGGCCTGCCAGCAGGCGTGCCGGCGCGAGGCGGACACCTGCGCCGCGATGCGCTAGCGCGGGATCAGGGCTGAATCTGCGCGCGCACCTCGCCACCCTTGTGGCGGGCGGTGTGCACGTTGACGTAGAGCTCGCCCGCCTTGAATGCCTTCATCTGCGCGGCGGTGAGCTTGCGTCCTTCGGGCACGCTGTAAGTGTCGCCCTTCTTGGCGAGCGGAACGATCACCGGGCCGTTCTTGCCTTTGGCGCCGAAGTGGATATGCGCCGCCGTGCCGGCCACGTCCTTCGTCGTGACGCTGCCGGTGAGGCTGCCATCCTCTGCCAGGCGGACGCTTCCGCTCCCCGTGCCGCTGGCCTTCACCGGCGGCACTTCCTCGGCGCCGCTCAGGCGCACCGTCACCGCGCCGCTGCCCGGCATCCAATCGGGCATCTTGCTGCGCATTTCCGCGCATCCCGCCACAGCGATCGCTGCGAGCACCGCCAGTGCCGCCAATTTCTTGCTCATGAGGTGTCCTCCCGTCGTGTATGCCGCGATTCATCCTGCACGGCCCGCAGGCGCTGGGTCAAGGAGGAATTGCCCTAGGCCGTGACGCGGTACACGGCGAGGCTGCCGAGGAGGTTCGGCAGCACCCCCACCGGCCGGCCGCGATGCAGCACGACGCGCTCGCGGATCTTCGCGCCGAGCTTGGCACACAGGTCCTCGAAGTCGTGGAGCGTGCACAGGTGCACGTTCGGCGTGTTGTACCACTGGTGCGGCAGCTCGTCCGACACCGGCATGCGCCCGGCGAGCACCTGCAGGCGCGAGCGCCAGTGGCCGAAATTGGGAAAGGAGACGATCGCCGCCTTGCCCACGCGCAGCATCTCGCGCGTCAGGAACTCGATGCGGTGGATGGTCTGCAGGGTTTCGGACAGGATGACGTAGTCGAAGGATCCGTCCTGAAAGAGCGCGAGGCCCGATTCCAGGTCGAGCTGCAGGACGTTGACGTCGTTCCTGAAGCAGGCAATGACTTCGGCATCGTCGATCTCGACGCCGTAGCCGTGCGCCTGGTTCTTTTCCCACAGGTGCCGCAGCAGCGAGCCGTCGCCGCAGCCCAGATCGAGCACGCGCGCGCCCGGCGCCACCCACTGCGCGATCGCCTCGAGGTCGGGCCGCGTCATAGGTCCATGTTCTCGAAATAGGCGCGCAGCGCGCCGTGATAGCGCGGGTCCTCAAGCAGGAATGCGTCGTGGCCGCCGGGCGCGTCGAGCTCGAGGTAGGAGACGATGCGCCGGTTGTCGAGCAGCGCCTTCACCATGGCACGCGAGCGCGCCGGGGCGAAGCGCCAGTCGGACTTGAACGAGACGACGAGAAAGGCCGCCCTGGCGCGGGCGAACGAGCGCGCGAGGTCGCCGCCGAAGTCGCCCGCCGGGTCGTAGTAGTCGAGCGCCTTGGTGATCCGCAGGTAGGTGTTGGCGTCGAAGTAGGTGGAGAACTTGTCGCCCTGGTGCCGGAGGTAGCTCTCGATCTCGAAATCGATGTCGAAGTCGTACCCCAGGGCGGCACGGCGCAGCACGCGGCCGAACTTCTCCATCATCGCGTCATCGGACAGGTAGGTGATGTGGCCGATCATGCGCGCGATGCGCAGGCCCCGGCGCGGCACGACGCCGTGCTCGTAGTAGTGGCCGCCGTGGAAATCGGGATCGGTGACGATGGCCTGGCGCGCGACCTCGTTGAAGGCGATGTTCTGCGCCGAGAGCTTGGGCGTCGAGGCGATGACCAGCGAATGCCCGATGCGCTCCGGATAGGCGAGCGCCCATTGCAGCGCCTGCATGGCGCCGAGGGACCCGCCGATGACCGCGGCGAAGCGCTCGATGCCAAGGCGGTCGGCGAGCCGTGCCTGCGCCGCCACCCAGTCCTCGACCGTGACCACCGGGAAGTCTGCGCCGTAGGGCTTGCCGGTCGCGGGGTTGACGGACGTGGGTCCAGTGGAGCCGAAGCAGCCGCCGATGTAGTTGTTGCCGATGACGAAGAAGCGGTTGGTGTCGAGGGGCTTGCCGGGCCCGACGAGGTTGTCCCACCAGCCGACGTTCTCGGGCGCGCCGGCGTAGGTGCCGGCGACGTGGTGCGAGGCGTTCAGCGCATGGCACACGAGCACGGCGTTCGAGCGCGCGGCGTTCAGCGTGCCGTAGGTTTCGTACATGAGCTCGAAGCGCGGAATCTCGGCGCCGCTCCGGAATCGGAACGGCTCCGCGAACACCGCGCGCTGCGCTTCGACGATGCCGACCGAGCCGGCCATGCGCCTCCCAACGAAAAAGCCCGTCCAGCTTTCGCGAGAACGGGCTTTGGCGGCCGGTCTCTTTAGCGGCATTTGTAGAGCGCCCGCAAGCTGAACGTCAAATCGGCGCTGGCGCGGATTATAGCCGAGCGGCCCCGCTTTCCGCCATGGCGTCGATCTGCGCGTCGCTGTAGCCCGCCTCCTTCAGCACCTCGCGCGTATGCTCGCCCAGGCGCGGCGCGTGGCGCCGGTACCCCGGCTGCGTCTCCGACCAGTCGGAGGGCACCTTCATCGAGCGCAGCTTGCCTTCGCTGGGATGTTCGATCTCCCGGAAGTAGCCGATGGCATTCAGGTGCGGGTCGCGCAGGATGTCCTCGAGGCTGTTCATGCGCTGCACCGGAATGTCGGCGCGCTCGAACGCCTCGAGCCAGTGCGCCGTGGTCTGCTTGCCCATCTCCTCGGCGACCAGGCCGTACACCGCGTCGAAGTTCTGGCTGCGCCCCTCAGCCGAGGCGAAGCGCGCATCGGCCAGCATGTCGGCGCGGCCGATCATCTGGAAGAACGCCTTCCAGTGCTTGTCGTTGTAGATCAGCACGCAAACGTAGCCGTCCTTGGTTTCGTACGGCCGCCGGTACTTGGAGAGCATGCGCGTGTAGCCGCCTTCGCCGAGCTGCGGCTCGAAGGTGTAGCCGCCCATGTGCTCGCCGAGCACCGTCTGCAACAGGCTCTCGAACATGGGCACGTCCACGCGCTGGCCCTTGCCGGTCTTCTCGCGCGCGTAGAGCGCGGCGCACACCGCGTTGACGACGTGCAGGCCCACCGTGCGGTCGGCCATGGTCGCCGGCACGAAGCGCGGCGATTCCGCCCCCGATTCGCGCAGCAGCCACGGCAGGCCCGAGGCGCCCTGGATCAGGTCATCGTAGGCGGCCTTGGCCGCGTAGGGCCCGGCCTGGCTGTAGCCGAAGGCGCCGACGTAGATGATGCGCCGGTTCGCCGCCCGCACCTCGTCGTAGCCGAGCTTCAGGCGCGCCATGGCCTGCGGCCGGATGTTGTAGACCAGGACGTCGGCGCGCTTGGCCAGCGCGAGGCAGGCCTCGCGTGCCGCGGGCTGCTTCAGATCGAGCACGATGCCGCGCTTGTTGCGGTTGGCGTTCAGGAAGATGTGGCCCATGCCGCGCGAGCGGAACGGCCAGGCGTAGCGCATGATGTCGCCTTCGGGCGGCTCGACCTTCACCACCTCGGCGCCGAAGTCGGCGAGGATCTGCGTGGCGAAGGGACCCATCACCACCGTGGTGAGGTCCAGCACGCGCACGCCGTCGAGCGGTCCGGGCATGGTCGTCCTCAGGCGTTGAGTTGGGCGAGCAGCTCGCGCGTCTTCGCCACTTCGCTCGAGCGCAGCACTTTCTGCGCGAGCGGCTGCGCCGCAGCGAGGTCGGTGCGCAGAACGCGCTCCTTGATCGACAGCAGCTGCGACGGGTGCATGGAGAAATTGCGCAGCCCGAAGCCGAGCAGCAGGCGCGTGAGCGCGAGATCGCCCGCCATCTCGCCGCACACCGCGACCGGGGTGTGCGCGCGCTGCGCGGTGTGGATGACCTGGGCGACCAGTTGCAGCACGGCGGGGTGCAACGGGTCGTACAGGTGCGCCACCGCGTCGTCGGTGCGGTCGATGGCGAGCGTGTACTGGATGAGGTCATTGGTGCCGATCGAGAGGAACTGAAGCCGCTTGATGAACATCGGCAGGGCGAGCGCCGCCGCCGGGATCTCGATCATGGCGCCGACCTCGATGCGCTTGTCGTAGGCCAGGCACCGCTCGTCGAGCTGCTGGCGCGCCTGGCGGATGAGCACCAGCGCCTGGTCGACCTCGTGCGCGTGCGCCACCATCGGCAGGAGGATCCTCACGCAACCGTGGTGCGAGGCGCGCAGGATGGCTCGCAGCTGGGTGAGAAAGATGTGCGGCTCGGCCAGGCAGTAGCGGATGGCGCGCAGGCCGAGCGCCGGATTGGGCATTGCCTCGATGTGGCCGTCAAGCGCCTTGTCGGCGCCGATGTCGAGCGTGCGGATCACCACCGGCTTGCCGGCCATCTTGCGCGCCACCTCGCGGTAGGCCTCGTACTGCTCGTCCTCGCCGGGCAGGTCCTTGCGGTTCATGAACAGGAACTCGGTGCGAAACAGGCCTACGCCCTGCGCGCCCGCCTCGTGCACCTTGTCCAGGTCCTGCGGCAGCTCGATGTTGGCGAACAATTCGATCGCCGTGCCGTCGAGCGTCGCCGCCGGGGTGCTCTTCAGGCGGCCGAGCTTCTTTCGCTCGAGCTCGTGCTGCGACTGGCGCAGCCGGTACTCGGCAAGCACCAGCGGGTCGGGATTCACCACCAGCACGCCCTGGATGCCGTCGACGATCAGCAGCTCGCCCTCGCGGATCATGTGGCGCGCGTGGTGCAGGCCGACGATCGCCGGGATGTTGAGGCTGCGCGCGAGGATCGCGGTGTGCGAGGTGACGCCGCCGACGTCGGTGACGAAGCCGCCGTACTCGTGGCGCTTGAACAGCAGCATGTCGGCGGGCGACAGGTCGTGCGCGACGACGATCAGCTTGTGCTCGTCGGAGAGCTTGGGCGCGAGCGGCGTGCGCTCGCCCATCAGCGCCTTCAGCACGCGTTCCACCACCTGCTGCATGTCGACCTTGCGCTCGCGCAGGTAGGGATCCTCGAACTGCGCGAACTGCTCGCCGAGCGTCTCCATCTGCTGCACCAGTGCCCATTCGGCGTTGCAACGGCGCTCGCGAATGATCTCGCGCGGCGCGTGCGACAGCGACGAGTCCTCGAGCATCATGCGGTGCAGGTTGATGAAGGCGCCGAATTCCGCCGGCGCGTCGGCGGGAATCTGGTTCTCGAGCAGCGCCAGCTCCTGCTTGGCGCGCGAGACGCCGGCGTCGAAGCGGAAGATCTCCCCCGGCACCGCCTCCTCGGGGATCTCGTAGTGCGCCACCTCGAGGCGCGCGCTCGACACGAGGTGCGCCTGGCCGATGGTGATGCCCGAGGCGACGCTCGAGCCGTGCAGGACGAAATTCATTCCCCTTCGCCGAACTTGTCGGCGATCAGCTCGCGGATCGCCGTCAGCGCGGCGTCGGCGTCCGCGCCCTCGGCTTCCACGGTGACCGCGGCGCCGCGGCCGGCGGCGAGCATCATCACGCCCATGATGCTCTTCGCGTTTACGCGCCGGCCATTGCGCGTCAGCCAGATCTCGGCCGCGTACTGGCCCGCCAGCTGCGTGAGCTTGGCCGAAGCCCGCGCGTGCAGCCCCAGCTTGTTGGCGATGGTGAGCTCAGCGCTTGGCACCGCAGCTATCCGAATTCATGTGCACCACGCCGTCGGCGCCGCCCGAGAGGGCGCGCCGCACGACCGCGGGCAGGGACTCGTTGCGCCCCGAGAGTACGCGCACCAGCATGGGCAGCGATACCCCCGAGACCCCCTCGACGCGCCCGTCGGCGAGCAGCCGCGAGGCGACATTGCAAGGCGTGGCGCCGAACATGTCGGTGAGTACGAGGAGCCCCGAACCATCGTCCAGGCGCGCCGCCATCTCGCGCGCGCGCGCCAGCACCGTTTCCGGGTCATCGCCGCGCGCCACGCCGAGCGCGGCGGTCTGCGCCGGCGGCGCACCCAGGATCTGCGCGGCGCTCGCGAGCAGCGTCTCGCCGATGGCGCCGTGCGAGAGGATGAGGACGCCGATCACCGCGCGAGCCTCGCTTCCAGCGCCTGCACGAACACTTCGCCCGAATCGTAGCCGGTCTGGTCCTGGATCTCGCGGAAGCACGTCGGGCTGGTGACGTTGACTTCGGTCAACCAGTCGCCGATCACGTCCAGGCCTGCGAACAGGATCCCCCGCGCGGCGAGCGGCGGGCCCATGATCCCTGCGATCTCGCGGTCGCGCGCCGAGAGCGGCTGCGCCACGCCCTGGCCGCCGACCGCGAGGTTGCCGCGCGTCTCACCGGCCTTGGGGATGCGCGCCAGCACGTACGGCGCCGGCTTGCCCTCGATGACGATGATGCGCTTGTCGCCCGCGGCGATCTCGGGGATGAAGCGCTGCGCCATGACGCTCTCGGCGCCGTGCCGGGCGAGCGTCTCGACGATCACGTTGCGGTTCGGATCGTCGCGGCGCACGCGGAAGATGCCCGTGCCGCCCATGCCCGACAGGGGTTTCAGGATCGTGTCGCGGTGCTCGTCGACGAACGCGTGCAATGCGGCCATGTCGCGCGTCACGAGCGAAGGCACGGTGAGCTGCGCGTACTCGGCGATGGCGAATTTCTCGTTCAGGTCCCGGAGCGCCTGCGGCGCGTTGAACACGCGCGCGCCCTGACGCTCGGCCTCCGACAGCAGCCAGGTGCTCGCCACGTACTCCATGTCGAAAGGCGGGTCCTTGCGCATCAGCACCGAGCCGAATTCCTGCAGCGCGCGCTCGGCGCTGCCGTCGCGACGGAACCAGTCCTCGTCGTTGTCGGTGAGGGCGATGCGCGTGGCGCGCGCGGTCACGGGCCCGGCGCGCCAGGCGAGCGAGTCCTGCGTGCAGACGTGAACCTGGTGGCCGCGCCGCTGCGCGGCGCGCATCATGGACACCGTCGTGTCCTTGTAGGCTTTGAGCTCTTCCGGCGGATCGATGATGAAGAGCAGGTTCACGGCGTGTGCGCCGGCAAGCGGCGCGCGGAACTACTTCTTGGCCGCGGGGGCGGCCGGTTCCTTCAGGTTGGCGCCCGACTTGTTCGCCATATGGACGATGGCGCGCGCGAGCTCCGTGTCGGAGACGTCGGGCAGGCCGCCGCGCGGCGGCATCGCGCCCTTGCCCTTGATCGCGATCGCGAGCATCGCCGGCAGCCCGGTCTTGACCCGTGGCGCCCAGGCCGCCGGATCGCCGATCTTCGGCGCGTTGGCGACGCCGGCGACGTGGCAGGCGCCGCAGGCGGCGTTGACGATTTCCTCGCCAGAGCGCGCACCGGACGCGGCACCGGCGCCGGCGGCGCCGAACTCGACACGGCCGACCGGCTGGATGCGCTGCGCCACGGCCTGCGGCTCGAGCGCCGCCGGATCGGCGCTCGGGCGGTTCAGCACCAGCTGCACCAGCAGCACGATGCCGATGATCGGCACGAGAAAGGAAAGCAGCACCACCACGATCAGCTGCTGCGGCGTCTTGATGAAGGAGGAATGCTCGTCGTGCGCGCTCATCCGGCGTGGCCTGCATCCATGTATAAAGGTATGATTTTAGCTTGAAAGCGCCCGTAGCTCAGCTGGATAGAGTATTGGCCTCCGAAGCCAAGGGTCGTGGGTTCGAATCCCGCCGGGCGCGCCAGTCATTTACGAAGCTGGGCACTTCACCCAGCTTTCTTTTCCGCATGAAGCCTCCGCATCGACGCACCGTGCCGCTTCTGCCGGACCAGCGCCCGACCCCCCTCAGCTCCTAGACGATTCAAGGATGTTCGCCCATGAAACACGTATCGCTGATGCTCGCTGCCAGCCTGATTCTTGCCGCGTGCGGGCCGACCAAACCGGTTCAGCTGGGATTTCTCGCCGGTCTATCCGGTCGCAGTGCCGACTTGGGCGAAGCGGCCCGGAACGGGGTTATGCTCGCCATCGAGCAGAGAAACCTGGCCGGCGGTATCAACGGCCGCGCGATTGAATTGATCGTCCGTGACGACCGGGAGGACCCCGAAACCGCCGCCCGGGGAGCCGCCGAACTGGCGGCTTCCGGTGTGGCGGCGATCATCGGCCCGATCACCAGTTCCATGGCGGTAGCGGCTCTGCCGTCGATCGAGAAGGCCAAGGTGGTGATGGTCTCGCCGACGGTGACGGCCATGCAGCTGGTCGGCAAGGACGACTACCTGTTCCGGATCAATGCAACGACCCGGGACTACGCACGCATGTACGCCGATTTCCACTACCGCCATACCGGGCTGCGGCGCGTCGCGATTGCCATGGACGTTGGCAACCGTGCATTCACGCAGAGCTGGCTGGACGAGTTTCGACCCGCCTTCAGCGCACTCGGGGGCGCAGTCACCACGGTCGTCGCCTTCGAGTCCTCCACCAACGTGGCGTTCTCCGAGATCATGAAGAAACTCCTTAGTTCGCGCCCGGACGGTCTTCTGTTCATCGCCGGAACCGTGGATGTGGTCCGTCTCGCCCAGCAAGCCAAGCGCCAGTCATCCGGTCTGCCGCTCATCGCCGTCGAGTGGGCCGCCTCGGAGAAGCTCAGCGAGCTCGGGGGCGCAGCCGTGGAAGGGTTGCACGTCGTGGAGTCCTACGACCGGAATGACCGCTCTCCGCGCTATAGCGCATTCGCGACCGCATACCGCAAGCGTTTCCAGCAGGAACCGGGATACACCAGCGTCAACGCGTATGACGCCGCCACGGTGATACTCGAGGCCCTGGCCCGG
>JAOTWE010000342.1 GCA_029863065.1 Betaproteobacteria bacterium | reverse complement strand
GGCGCTGCGACAGCATCAGCACCAGCTCCATGAGGATCTTGGCGCCGAGCATGGGGTGCTCGACGATGATGCGCGCCAGGCTTTCGCGGTCGAGCACCGCCATCAGCGCCGGGTCCATCGCCACGCAGGTGGCGAAGCGCGCCTCGCCGTCGATCATCGACATCTCGCCGAGGATGCGGCCCGGCTCGACGACGGCAATGACCTGCGGCGTGTTGTAGCGGTCGCGCTTGTGCACTTCGATGCGGCCCTCGATCACCATCAGCATGCAATCGCCGCCGTCGCCCTCGCGGATGATCTCCGCGCCGGCCGGCGCGCGGTACACGTCCATGAAGTGCGCCAGCGTCTGCACCTCCTCGGGCGTGAAGTTCTCGAGCAGCGCGCACTGCGGGATCAGCGCGTGTAGCTGGCTGGCGAAGCGCGCGGCGTCGCCCAGATTCTCGAGATGCGCGAGCTGCTGCGGTCGTCCGGTCATGAGGGCCGGGTCATTCTAGCCGATGAGGACGAAGACCGTCGCCACCCAGCCGAGCGTCGCGGCAGCGAGCAAAGGATCGCGCAGCAGCTCCTGCGCCGGATCGCCGCCGCCGCCGCGGTAGTGCAGGCGGAACAGATACCGGAACGTGCCGAGCAGAACCCAGGGCAGCGTCCAGATGAGGTATTCGGTGCCGTGCAGCGCGATCGTACTGTCGGCCAGGGTATACGCCGCATAGCTCAGCACCATGCCGAAGGCGCAGGCGTACACCGCCTGGTCGAGGAATGCGAGGCTGTAGGACTCGAGCACGGCGCGATGCTGGGCGGCGTCGTCGGCCAGCCGGTCGAGTTCGGCGCGGCGCTTGGCGAAGCCCAGAAAGAGCGTCAGCAGGAATCCGCAGGCGAGCAGCCAGCGCGAGGGCTCGATACCGATGCCCCAGGTGCCGGCGAGCAACCGCAGCATGAAACCGGCGGCGATGATGAACACGTCGAGCACCGGCACGTGCTTGAGGCCCAGGCTGTACGCCGCGTTGAGGACGACGTAGGCGAGGGCCACGGCGGCGACCGGCCAGCCGGCCCACGCGGCGACGGCGAGCGCGGCCGCCGCCAGCAGCGCCGCGAGCGCCTGCGCGGCGCGCGGCGTGATCGCGCCCCGTGCCACCGGGCGTGCGCTCTTCTCGGGGTGCTCGCGGTCGCTCGCGGCGTCGTGCGCGTCGTTGAACGCGTACACCGCGCTGGAAGCGAGGCAAAAGGCGAGCGTCGCGGCGAGCGCCGCGGCGACCATGGCCGGCTCGCCCCAGGCGTGGCCGAACAGCAGCCCCGCCAGCACGAAGCCGTTCTTCACCCAGTGATGCGGGCGCAGCAGCTGCAGGACGTCGCGTCCGGACAACGCGGTCAATCGAAGCCGTAGCGTTCGAAGAAGTAACAGCGCCCCACCGGCAGCCATGGCGGAATGCGGTACCAGCGCTCGCGCACCGGCCGCAGCACGCCCTCGCGGTAGGCGGCGTAATCGAAGCCGCGGCCGAGCACCGCGTAGTGCAGCGTGCCGCGCGCCGGCACCTCGCGCACCTCGAGCTCGCGGAAGTAGGGCCGGTACTGCCGCAGATCGGGCGGCTCGCGCCGCAGGATGAGCAGGTCGCGACCCTGGAAACGCCGCCAGTCGGTGCGGATGTCGTCGTGCCGCGCGTGCGACGAGCCCGGGCCGAACACCGGCACGTTGCGCTTCACCTGGAACGACAGGAACGCCGCCATGGCATAGCCCTCGGCGGCGAGGCGGTAGCGCGCCAGCAGCGGCCCGAGCGGCTCGAGCACCGCGGGCGCGTCGAACTGCAGCACTATCTTCTGGTAGATGCGCTGGTCTTTCCAGGTTTCCAGCGGCAGCGCGGCGAGCGCGACGAACGCCGCCACGTGCACCAGGGCAAGCGCGGTGAACCAGCGCACCGTGATGACGAGCGCGCGGCGCTCCAGCGCAAGCGCTACGGTCAGGACGATCGCCGGCACGAACGCGAGCAGCCAGTGCAGGCCGATGCGTTTCGCCGGCGAGAGCAGCGCGAACACGGCGAGCGGCACCAGCCAGGCCGCGAGCGCCACGCCGACGGCGGGCTGCGGCGCCGCCGCGCGCAGTCTGGAGCGTCCGCGCCACGCGAACCACAGCAGCGGCGCCGCCACATAGGCGAGCGTCGCCGCGTACAGCGCCGGGGTGCTCCAGGCCAAGGCCGCGTCCTCGTGGCGGTTGATGGCGTTGAACATCACGTTGCACCAGCACGCCTGCCAGTTCCAGTAAAGGTTGA
>JAOTWE010000341.1 GCA_029863065.1 Betaproteobacteria bacterium | reverse complement strand
TCTACGCGCACCACGTTCTGCGCGGGCTCGCCTCCTTCGAGGAAGTGCCGCCCGACCTCGAGGAGATGCGGCGGCGCCACGCCGACGTGACCGGCCGCGGCCTGCCTTACCTGGTCGCGGCACGGCAAAGCGAAGTGCTCGGCTTCGGTTACTGCGCGCCGTACCGTGCGCGCTCGGCCTACCGTTATGCGCTCGAGGATTCGGTCTATATCCGCGAAGGTAGCGCCGGCCAGGGCATGGGCTCGAGGCTCCTCGCCGAGCTCCTCGCACGCTGCGAGACACTGGGATACCGCCAGGTGATTGCCGTCATCGGCGACAGCGCCAATGCCGCGTCGATCGCCGTGCACGCGCGCTTCGGGTTCGTGCGGGTCGGCACGCTGCGCTCCACGGGTTACAAGTTCGGCCGCTGGGTTGACAGCGTGCTGATGCAGCGGCCGCTCGGCACCGGAGACGGGACGCCGCCCGCTACTTGAGAAGCAGCGCGATGCCGCTGGCGGCGAGCAGCACGGCGACGACGCGCTCGAATTTCGCCTGGTCGAGGTGCGCGTGCCAGCGGTCGCCCAGGAACATGGCCAGCACCATGACCGGCGCCAGCAGCACGAGCGCCGCGATCGCGCGTCGATCGAAGAAACCCAGGCTGCCGTACCCGGCGGCGCGCACCAGCCCCAGGCACAGCAGCACGGAGGACATACTGGCGCGAAAGCGCCGCTTGTCGAGCGCCAGCGCGCGCAGGTAGATGGCGTAGAAAGGCCCCGCCATCCCGCCGAAGAGGGTCGCCACCAGGCCACCCGAGCCGCCGGCCGCGACTGCGAGCGCGCCGGGCGCCAGGCGCCAGGCGGGGCGGCGGGGCAGCAGGCCCCAGAAACCGTAGACGATGATGAAGGCGGCAAACGCCTTGACGAGGAACGCCTGGTCGAGCGAGGCGAATAGCCACAGCCCGAGGGCCAGGCCGACGACCGAAGGCAGTGCCAGCCCGCGCAATGCCCGCCAGTCCACGTGGCGGAATTCCTGCACCGACTGGCCGAGAGAGGCGACGATGCCGAGCGTCGTGATCACCGGGATGACGACTGTGAGGGGCATGATCAGGGCGAGGAGTGGAATCGCCACGACGCCGGCGCCGAAGCCGGTGGCGCCGCGCAGCACATAGGCGGCGAACACGACGGCCACGCTGAAGACGAGCGCCTGCAGACTCGCCAGTGAGGAAAGCCCCTCGGCGAAGCTGCTAAGCACCGATAGTGACGACGACCTTGCCCTTCGCCTGGCGCGAGGCGAGCAGGTTCATGGCGTCGGCGGCCTTCGCCAGCGGAAAAGTTGCCGACACGTGGGGCTTGAGCCTGCCCTCCTGGTACCACCACGCGAGCTGCCGCGCGCTCGCGGCGAACGCCTGCGGCTCGCGCCGCGTGAACTCGCCCCAGAATACGCCGATCACGGCGGCGCCCTTGAGCAGCGGGAGATTGAGCGGCAGTTTCGGGATGTCGCCGGCGGCGAAGCCGATCACCAGGTGGCGGCCGCGCCAGGCGATGGCGCGGAACGCGGGCTCGGTGTACGCACCGCCCACGGCGTCGTAGATCACGTCCACGCCCTTGGCGCCGCACAGCGCCTTCAGGCGCTCGCGCAGCTCTTCGGTGGCGTAATTCACGGTCTCGTCGGCGCCGTGCAGGCGGCACACGTCCAGCTTTTCGTCGCTCGAGGCGCAGGCGATGACGCGCGCGCCGAGCGCCTTGCCGATCTCGATGGCAGCGACGCCGACGCCGCCTGCCGCGCCGAGCACGACGAGCGTCTCACCCGCGCGCAGCTGGCCGCGGTCGCGCAGTGCGTGATCGGTGGTGCCGTACGTGAGGATGAAGGACGCGGCCGCCTCGAAGCTCATGCCCTCGGGCATGGGCAGCAAGCGACCGGACTCGGTCTTCACTTCCTCCGCGAAAGCGCCGAAGGTGGTGTAGGCGATCACCTTGTCGCCGGGCCTGACGTTGTGCACGCCGTCGCCCACCAACTTGACGACGCCCGCGAGCTCGCTGCCCGGCGAGAACGGCAGCGGCGGCTTGAACTGGTACTTGTTCTGAATGATCAGCACGTCGGGAAAATTGACGCTCGCCGCCTTGACGCTGATGACGACCTCGCCCGCGCCGGGCTGCGGCGAGGGCACGTCCTCGAGCACCAGGGACTCGGGCGGGCCGAACTGCTTGCAGAGCAGGGCTTTCAAGCGGGCGTCCTTCCGCGGCTACGTGGAGCGCGCGGCGAGCCCGCCGTCGATGCTGA
>JAOTWE010000102.1 GCA_029863065.1 Betaproteobacteria bacterium | reverse complement strand
ACGTTCGCCATGGTGACGTTGATCTGCGGCTCCTCCTCGCGCGGCGTCACGGCCACCGCGAACACACCGAGCAGGAACGCAACCAGCGCCAGCAGCGGCGTGAGCTGCGAGTCCTGGAAGAATCGCGCGATGCGCCCGGAGATCCCCATGTCAGGCCCCCGGCGAGGTCATTCCGGCCTTGACGGGCTCCAGCGCTACGCGCTCGCCCGGCCTGAGCCCGGCGAGCACTTCGATGTCTGCCTCGTCGCCCGCGCTACCCAGGCGCACCTGGCGCAGGCGCGCGCGGCCCTGATCGTCCACGACGTAGACCGCGGTGACTTCGCTCCTCCTCAGCACGGCGGCGCGCGGCACGAGCAGACGCGGCGCCGAACCGATGACGAAGTGCGCGCGCGCATAGACCCCCGGATAGACACCGCGCACATCCGCCGGCAGCTCGAGCCGCACTTGCGTGGTGTGCGTGCGCGGGTCGGCGGTGGGCACGACAGTCATGCTCTTCACGTCCACCCAGCGTCCGAGCGAAGGCACTTCGATCCGCGCCTTGCCGAGCGCCTGGATCGCCGCCACCTGCGCCTGCGGCACGACTGCCACCACGCGCAGCGTCGAGGGATCGAAGCCGGTCATGAGCGGCCGCCCGGGGGTGGCCATCTCGCCCAGCTCCACGTGGCGCGCCGACACCACGCCGCTGTAGGGCGCGACGATGGTGGCGAAGCTCCTCTCGGTGGCCGCGGCGCCGGCGCCGGCGAGCAGCGCGCTGACGCGCGCCTGCGCCGCCTTGTAGCCGGCTTCCGCCTGCTCGAGCGCCGCCTGGCTGATGAACTTCTGCGCGAGGAGCTGCTTCGAGCGCTCGAACTGGGCGCGCGCGTTGGCGAGCGCCGCCTGGGCTTCGCGCACCTGCGCCACGCTCGCCGCCTCGGCCTGCGTCACGGCGCGCTCGTCGATCCTCGCGATCACCTCGCCCTTCTTGACGAAGTCGCCGACGTCGAAGCGCAGGTCGACGATGCGGCCCGCGATCTGCGCCGAGACGGTGGACTGCCGTACCGCCTCGATCACGGCTTCGGCGGTAGTGGTGAGCGCGATGTCGCGGATCTCGACTGTGGCGGTCGCGAGCGCCGTCGCCGCCGGCGCCGCGGCTTTGGGCGCCGGTGCCTCGCCGCAGGCCGCGAGCAACGCGACCGTCGCGAGCAGTGCCACGGGCTTCATGCAGCCCATCGCACGAGCGCTCCGGCGTCCATGGCGCCCGAGGCGCGCTTCACCTCGGCGCCGTTCCTGAACAGCACCAGCGTCGGAATCGCGCGGATGCCATAGCGCGCGGCGAGCGCCTGCGCCTCCTCGGTGTTGACCTTCACCAGGCGCACCCGGTCCTTGAGTTCCTTCGCCGCGCGCTCGAACTGCGGCGCCATCGCGCGGCAGGGTCCGCACCAGGGCGCCCAGAAATCGGCGAGCACGGGCAGTTCGGTGCGCGAGATGAACGGCTCGAACTGTTCCTCGCGCAACTCGGCGGGCGCGCCGTCGAGGAGCGCCGCGCCGCACTTGCCGCACTTCGGCTCCTCGCTGACGCGCGCCGCGGGAACGCGGTTGGCGGCGAGGCAGGCCGGGCAGGCCACTTGAACGGTGTCGCTCATGCCTGCGCCGCGCTCGTACGCAACCCGAGCCGCTTGAGGATGGAAGCGAGCGGGCACAGGCCCGTGAAGCCGCTCTGGAACAGATTGGCGCCGACGAATGCGGTCAGCCAGAAGAAGTTCTGGTTCACCCAAAGTCCGAGCGCGAGCGAGACAAGCACGAAAGCCCCCGCGAAGATTCTCACCACACGTTCTACCGTCATATTGACCTCCATCAATGGAATGAGCTGCAGCGTACCCCGTCGGCGCGCCGATCTCTGTGACCGTGGTTCCACAGGCCTGCGGAACCTGAGTCACAGACCGCGGTGCGCCTGAGCTAGACTGCGTAGCCAGAGACCCCGCTGGCCGCGCCGTTGCCCCTCTCCGCCAATACTTCCCGCGAGCAGCTCCTCGTGCGCTTCCCCGCGTTCGCGGGGCTCGCGCCCGCGCGGCTCGAGCGCCTGCTGGCCGCATCGCAACTCCTGCGCGTCCCCGCGGGCAGCATTCTGTTCGACGCCGACCAACCCTGCCGCGGCTTTCCGCTGGTGCTGGAGGGCGCAGTGCGCGTGGTCATGAACGCGCCGAGCGGCCGCGAGATCATGCTGTACCGGGTCGACCCCGGGCAGGGATGCATCATGTCCGGAGGGTGCCTGCTTGGGCACTCGGATTACGCCGCGCGCGGCATCGCCGAGGAGGATGTGCTGCTGCTGAGCATCCCGCCCGCCCCGTTCAACGAGCTGATGCTCGAGTTCGAGCCGTTCCGGCGCTTCGTCTTCGGCATGTACGGCGAGCGCCTCGCCGAGGTGATGCAGCTCGTGGAGGAGGTCGCCTTCCGCCGGCTCGACGAGCGCCTCGCGCAGCTGCTGATCCACCGCGGGCCGGTGATCGAAGCGACGCACCAGAAGCTCGCCGACGAGCTCGGCAGCGTGCGCGAAATAGTCAGCAGGCTCCTACGGAGCTTCGAGAGTCGCGGCTGGGTGAAGCTCGAGCGCGAGCGCATCACGCTCACCGACCCGAAATCGCTCGCCGCACTGGGGGCACCCGCCTAGGCCAGCTCGACGGCCTGGCCCTCCGTGGGCACCTCAGCGCGCCAGCCGAGCTGCTCGCGGATGCCGTCGCGCAGCGCGTGCGCGGAAAGCGGCTCGCCGTGCACCACCCAGGTTTGCCGCGGCGCGCGGCGGAATTTCCCCAGCCACGCGAGCAGCGCATCGCGGTCGGCGTGCGCCGACAGGCCGTTGATGGTGAATAGCTTGGCGCGCACCGGCACGTCCTCGCCGTATATTCGCACGCGCTTCGCGCCGTCGACGATGCGCCGGCCAAGGGTCCCTGCCGCCTGGAAGCCGACGAACACCACGGCGCACTCCTTGCGCGGCAGGTTGTAGCGCAGGTGGTGCTTGATGCGCCCGCCCTCGCACATGCCGCTCGCCGAGATGATGACCGCGCCGCTGCGGATCGAGTTGATCTTCATCGAGTCTTCCGTGCTTTCGGTGAAGCGCACGCGGTCCAGCTTCGGCAATTTGGCGTGGCGCAGGGTGATGCGGGTCGCGGCGCTTGCCATCGGCGAATCGACGTAGGCATCGAGCTTCGGCAGGCGGCCCGCGGCCTGCAGCTCGCCCATGATCGACAGGATGTCCTGAGTGCGCCCGACGGCAAACGACGGGATGACGACGTTGCCTTTTTTCGAGGCGAGCGTGTCGTTCAGCGCAAAGGCGAACTCGTCCAGGGTCTGCGCCATGGTCTTGTGGTTGCGGTTGCCGTAGGTGGATTCGACCAGCAGCACGTCGGCCTCGCGGATCGGCGTCGGGTCCTCGACCACCGGCCGACCCGGCTGGCCGAGGTCGCCGGAGAAGACCAGTTTCTTCGTGCCGAGCCAGATCTCGAGGATCGCCGAGCCGAGGATGTGGCCGGCATCGCGGAAGCGGCAGCGCACCGCGGCGTGCGGCCGCAATTCTTCGTCGTAGTCCACCGCCTGCAGCCGCTTGAGGCTGCGCAGTGCCTGCGCCACGGTATATAGGGGCTCCCCGCCCTCGCGCTCGGCTTCCTTTTCCTGCAAGTGGCCGCTGTCGGGCAGCATGACCCCGAGCAACTCGCAGGTCGCGCGCGTCGCGTACACCGGCCCGCCGAAACCCTGCGCTACCAGCCGCGGCAGCAGGCCCGAATGGTCGATGTGCGCGTGCGACAGCAGCACGAAGGCGATGTCGCGCGGCGCGAACGCGAAGCGGCGGTTGAGCGCCAGCGCGTGCCGCCCGCCCTGGCGCATGCCGCACTCCAGCAGGAACTTCACCTCGCCGGTGTCGACGAGGTAGCACGAGCCGGTGACTTCGCCCGCGGCGCCGAGAAATGTCAGCCGCATCCATGGCAGCATACTGCAGCCGCCGAGGCGCCGCGCCAGTTGCGCTAGACTGCGCCACTGAATCCATTTGCCCTCCGTGCCCGGAACTCCCTACCGTCTCGACGTCCGACCGCAGCTGCCGCCGCGCCTCGGCCGTCTCGAAGAGTTGGCCGGCAACCTCTGGTACAGCTGGCACCGCGGCACGCGCCAGCTGTTCGCCCATCTCGATCCGGCGCTGTGGACCGAGATCAACCACGGGCCGAAGGCGTTCCTGCTCAACATCGAGCAGAAGCGCCTCGACGAGGCGTCTGGCGACCCGGGGTTTCTCGGCGCCTACGACGCGGCGCTCGCCGCCTACGACGCTTACCACGGGCAGTCGGCGGCCGACCCGCGCTTCGCCGCCGGCGAGCGGGTGGCGTATTTCTGCGCCGAATTCGGCCTGCATGAGAGCGTGCCGATCTACTCCGGCGGCCTCGGCATACTTGCCGGCGACCATTGCAAGACGGCAAGTGACCTGCGGCTGCCGTTCGTCGGCGTGGGATTGCTCTACCGCCAGGGCTATTTCGAGCAGGCGATCGACGGCGACGGCCGCCAGCAGGCGCGCTACGTCGACAACGAGTTCGATCTGCTGCCGGTGGAAGCCGCGCGGCACGCCGACGGCGCCGAGTTGCGGGTGGACGTGATGCTGCCGGGCGGGCCGCTGCGCATCAAGGTGTGGCGCGCGCGCGTCGGCCACGTGTCGCTGTACCTGCTCGACACCGACCTCGAGGAGAACCGCGGGGCCGATCGCGACATCGCGCACCGGCTCTACGAAGGCAACCGCGGGGTGCGCCTCGAGCAGGAGGTCGTGCTGGGCGTGGGCGGTGCGCGCGCGCTCGCGGCGCTCGGCATCGAGCCGAGCTGCTGGCACATGAACGAGGGCCACCCGGCGTTCCTGTCGCTCGAGCGCCTGCGGCGCCTGGTGGCGGAAGGCGTGCCGTTTGCCGTAGCGCTCGAAGCGGTCGCCGCAAACTCGGTGTTCACCACGCACACCGCGGTGCCCGCGGGGCACGACGCTTTCCCCGAGGATGTGGTTCGTGAATACGCGCGCAGCGCTTTCCCCGAGCTGCAGCCGCACCTCGAAGAGGTGCTCGCACTCGGCCGCTCGACAAACAACGACAACTTCAACATGACCACCCTGGCGGTGCGCGTCACGCGCGCGCGCAACGGCGTCTCGCGCACCCACACCGGCGTTTCGCAGCGCATGCTGGCGGGGCTGTGGCCGCAGATCGAGCCCGTGGAAAACCCGCTGGTGTCGATCACCAACGGCGTGCACCTGCCGACCTACCTGTCCGACGCTTGGCACGACCTGTTCGACCGTTGCCTGGGCGGGGACTGGCCGGCGCGCCTGTACCAGCCGGAGTGCTGGAATGCGGTGCGTGCCATACCGGACGCGGAGTTCTGGAACGTGCACCAGGCGCTCAAGGCGCAGATGCTGCATATCGTGCGCTTTCGCATGGCGCGCCAGCATGCCCGCAACCAGGGTTCGGAAGCGCACCTCGAGCGCATGCTGCGCCTCGCCGACCCCTCGCGGCCGGACGTGCTCACCATCGGCTTCGGACGGCGCTTCGCCACCTACAAGCGGGCGACGCTCCTGTTCCACAATCTCGACTGGCTGCGCCAGATCGTGTGCATTTCCGGGCGCTCGGTGGTGTTCCTGTTCGCCGGCAAGGCGCACCCGGCCGACGAGCCCGGCCAGGCGCTCCTGCGCCGCATCGTCGAGGTATCGCGCATGCCCGAATTCGAGTCCCGCATCCTGCTGGTCGAGGGCTACGACCTGCGCCTCGCGCGGCGACTGGTGGCGGGCGTGGACGTGTGGCTCAACAACCCGGTGTACCCGCTGGAAGCCTGCGGCACCTCGGGCATGAAGGCGGCGATGAACGGCGTCATCAACCTGTCGGTGACCGACGGCTGGTGGCGCGAGGGCTACGACGGACACAACGGCTGGGCGATCAAGACGGCCTCGCCGGCGCTCGACGCGGCGCGCCGCGACGCCGAGGAGGCGCGCACCCTCTACGAGCTGTTGCAGGATCATGTCGTGCCGCTGTACTACGCACGCAACAGCGAGGGCTTTTCGCCCGGCTGGGTGGCGATGGCGAAGGAATCGATGGCGACGGTGGCGCCGCGCTTCAACTCGATGCGCATGCTCGAAGAGTACGTGGAGCAGCTCTACCGTCCGGCAATTGCGCGTGGGCGCCAGCTGGCCGCCGACGGCCACGCCGCGGCGCGGCAACTCGCCCAATGGCGGGCGAAAGTGCGCGCCGCCTGGCCGGGCATCACCCTGCGCCGCGTCGGCGAGCCGCCGGTGCGCATCGACTACGGCGAGCGCTGGCAGGTCGCGGTGGCGGCCAGACTGAACGGCCTCGCGCCCGAAGACCTGGCGGTGGAAGTGCTGCTGCAGCGACCCGGGTCAGCCACGCCGGCCGCCCGCCACCGGCTCGCGCCGCAGCAGCCGCTGCCGGAAACGGGCGAGCACCTGTACGCGCTCGAGTTCGCGCCCCACCTCAGCGGCCGCAGCGACTACCGGCTGCGCGCCTTTCCCAGCCACGAGCTGCTCGCGCACCCGTTCGAGCCGGGGCTGATGACCTGGATTTGATGCCACGGTCATCGGGCAGCGCGGCCCTGATCTTCGCCAACGCTGGCGGCACCCGGCGTTGATCTAGCGCAACAGGCACGCACCGTTTGCGTGCTGAAATGCAAACTGCTGAGGGTTGGATGCGCACGTGCGTTGCGACTGCCATGGCGGACCCAGCGGCCAAGGCAGGAGGCGGCCCGCGCGTGCTCCTTGTTTCTTCCGAGATCCATCCACTCGCCAAGACCGGCGGACTGGCCGACGTATGCGCGGCCCTGCCGCGGGCGCTGGCGAAGCGCGGCGCCGACGTGCGACTGCTGATGCCGGCGTACGATTCGGCGCTCGCGCAACTGGGCGCAGCGCACGTTGCCGCGGACCTGGGAGAGATGCTGGGCTGCGAGCCGGTGCGCCTCCTGCAGGGGCACATGCCCGCGACCGGCCTGCCAGTATGGCTGCTGGACTGCCCGCCGCTCTACCGCCGACCGGGCACGCCCTATCAGGACGCGCAGGGCGAGGACTGGCCTGACAACTGGCTACGCTTCGGGCTGCTCGCGCACGCGGCCGCGCGGCTTGCGCTCGGCAATGCAGGCTTGGAGTGGCGGCCGGACGTCCTGCACTGCCACGACTGGCCGACGGGCCTCGCAGCGTACCTCGTGGCGCGCGTTGCGGGCACGCGACCGCACACGCTGTTCACCATCCACAATGCCGCGTTCCAAGGCAATTTCCCTCTCGATTGCGCCAGCCGGCTCGCCCTGCCGCAAGAAGTGCTGACACCGGATGCGATGGAGTTCTGGGGTCGGCTCTCGTTCTTGAAAGCGGGCGTGCGTTACGCGGACCGAATCAGCACGGTCAGCCCGACGTATGCGCGCGAGCTGCGCACCCCCGAGTACGGTTGCGGCATGGAGGGTCTGTTCGAGCAGCGCGCGGGCGATTTTGTCGGCATCCTGAACGGCATCGACACCGAGCGCTGGGACCCGCGAACCGACGCCTGCATCGCGGAGCACTATTCACCCGACGCGCCGCAGGGCAAGGCGGCGTGCAAGGCCGAGCTGCAGCGCGCCTCGCTCCTAGCCGTCGATCCTGAAGCGCCGGTCATGGCGTTCGCTAGCCGCGTTACCTGGCAAAAGATGGCCGACTTGGTGCTGGAACGCATGCCGCGGATGCTCGCCCGCCATCCGCGCCTGCAATTCGCCCTGCTGGGCGCGGGAGAGCGCAAGCTGGAGCGGGGTTTCGAGGGGCTGGCGCCGCAATTCACGCGACGGCTGGGCATCCACATCGGCTACGCCGAGCGGGAAGAGCATCGTCTGCAGGCCGGCGCCGACTTGCTGCTGCCCGGGGCACGCTACGAGCCCTGCGGCCTGGCACACATGATCGGGATGCGCTACGGCGCGCTGCCGGTGGCGCGCCGCACCGGCGGCATCGCAGACACGGTGGAGGAGGCTGCAAACGGCTTTCTGTTCGATGCGCCGACCGGCGACGACATGGAAGCCGCCGTCGAGCGCAGTCTCGATACCTACGCGCGCCGGCCGCGGACGTGGGCGGCACTGCGCGAGCGCGCCATGCGCGGCGAGTACGGCTGGGACCGCGCAGCACACGCGTACCTCGAGCTTTACGCCGGCGCAGCGGCTATTTAGTCAGCCGATAGTACCTGCGGTTGAGATACGCGACCATGTCCTCGAGGTCCTCCTGCGCGAACGGCCCACCCGTCTGCGCGGCGCGGCGCGCCACTTCGTCGCGAAGGAGCGCGAGCGTACGCACTGTCGATTTCTCCCGGTCGCGCTGGTGCAGGCGCTCGTAATGGCAGCCGCCACAGCGGGTCTCGTAGAGGAGCCTGCCGCGCGCCGCATCCTGCGCCGCCGTGGGCAGGCAGACGAAGGCGAGCAGCGCGAGGAGCGTCTTCATCGGTTGATCTGCCGGGAGCCGCGCTGCAGGAAATAGGTAAACGCGCTCGACGCGGCGGCGAAGGCCCAACACAGGAAGAAGCCGATCGTGTACACCGCCATGCGGCTGAGCGCCGTCTGCTCGCCGAACAGGTACAGCTCCTGCGGGTCGAACACGGTGAAAAACAGCACCTCGCCGATGCCGCCGACGATGAATGAGGGCCACAAGATCCAGATCGCACTTTTCATAGCGCCTCCCGGACGATGCGCCAGCTGCCCTGCGGGTCCTCGATGACCACACGCCAGCCCCCCGGCGCAAGCGGCGCCATTTCGGCTTCATATGCGCCCGCGACACGCGCCAGGCGCAGCCTCTGGTCGTAACCCGCGCGCGTGCGATGCGCAAGTTGCACGAATAGCGCCTCGGGCGCAGCGCCCTCGAGCCGGACGCGGATTCTCCCAGCGCCGACCTCGACCTGCGCCGCGATGCCGAGCGCGCTCGCGCGCTGCTCGCGCGCGAGCGCCCTGTTCAGCGCGAGGCCCTGCATGTAGTAGTCGTCGGCCACCAGCCCGTCGGCGCTCGCGACGGCGATCCAGACCGTGGCGATGCCCGCGAGCACCGCGACGGCGGGTGGCGCCATCAGGATCCAGGGCCAGGGTTCCTTGTACCAGGGGGTCATGGCCTCACCTCACGATGAATACCGACTTTTCACGCACCGCCACGGCGGCGTCGTCCTGCGCGCGCACGGCGAACTCCATGCGGTGGGTGCCGGGCGCCACCGCGCCCGAGCGCACGCGCAGCTTCACCGGCACCAGGCGCGAGGCGGCGCCCTGCAATTCGACCGTGTTTTCGCCCGCCAGCGCGAGCGTCGGCGGGCCGGAGACCTCGATGTCGAAGCGCCGCGTTGCCTCGCTCGTGTTCATGATCTGCAGACGATACACGTTCTCGATCTCGCCGCCCTCGACCTCGCGCGAGATTGCCGCGCGGTCGCGGATCACGTCAACCTTGAGCGGTACGCGCTGCCAGAGGCTGACGCCGGCGGCGAAAATGATCAGCCACAGGATCGCGCTGTAGGCCAGCACGCGCGGGCGGAAGGCGCGCTTGAACATCTGCTGGCGGGTGAGCTTCTTTTCCAAAGCGTGGGTCGTGGAGTAGCGGATCAGCCCCTTGGGAAAGCCCACTTTCTCCATCACCCGGTCGCAGCCGTCGATGCACGCCGCACAGCCGATGCACTCGTACTGCAGGCCGTCGCGGATGTCGATGCCGGTAGGGCAGACCTGCACGCAGATGCTGCAGTCCACGCAGTGGCCCTTGCCGGGGCGCCTGACCGCATTTTTCCCTCGGGGCTCGCCGCGCTCGCGGTCGTAAGTGATGATCAGCGTGTCCTGGTCGAACATCGCACTCTGGAAGCGCGCGTAGGGACACATGTACATGCACACCTGCTCGCGCATCCAGCCGGCGTTGCCGTAGGTGGCGAAGCCGTAGAACAGGACCCAGAAGGTTTCCCAGGGACCCGTCGTCGCCGTCCAGACAGCGTCCCACAATTCGCGAATCGGCGTGAAATAGCCGACGAAGGTGAACCCGGTCCACAGCGCGATGGCAATCCAGGCGCCGTGCTTGGCGGCCCTGAGC
>JAOTWE010000101.1 GCA_029863065.1 Betaproteobacteria bacterium | reverse complement strand
CGACGATGAAGCACTCGGGCGCCTTGATGTCCTCGAGGTTGATGCCGCCGAAGGTCGGCTCAAGGCTGGCGATGATCTCGACCAGCTTGTCCGGATCGCGCTCGTCGATCTCGATGTCGAAGCAGTCGATGCCGGCAAACTTCTTGAACAGCACCGCCTTGCCTTCCATGACCGGTTTCGCCGCGAGCGGGCCGATCTGCCCGAGGCCGAGCACGGCGGTGCCGTTGGTGATGACGGCGATGAGGTTGGCGCGCGAGGTCAGCTGCATCGCCTGCGCCGGATCGCGCACGATCTCCTCGCACGCCGCCGCCACGCCGGGCGAGTACGCGAGCCCCAGGTCGCGCTGGCTGGTGAGCTGCTTGATCGGGAGGATCGAGATCTTCCCGGGGCGAGGCAGACGATGATACTCGAGAGCGTTCTTCCTCAGTTGCTCGTCCACATCATCCTCCTCGACCCGAGGAAAAATTATATCAACCTGTCCGTATAATCCCCGGCTCCAGCCCGTACACGCCTTGAATTCCTCCCGCCTGCTGGCGGCGCGCCGCGCCGCCGAGATCGAGCCTTTCCAGGTGATGGACGTGCTCGCGCGTGCGCAGGCGCTCGAGGCCGCGGGGCGCCGCGTGGTGCACATGGAGATCGGCGAACCGGATTTCACGGCACCGGATGAGGTCGTGGAAGCCGGCGTGCGCGCGCTGCGCGACGGCCGTACGGCCTATACTGCGGCGCTCGGCCTGGCGGCGCTGCGCGAAGCGATCGCGGCCCACTACGCGCGCTGCTTCGGCGTGATGCTCGACCCGGGGCGCGTCGCGATCACTGCGGGCGCGTCGGGCGGCCTGCTGCTCGCCCTGGCGCTCTACGTCGACCCGGGCGACGAGTTCCTGGTGCCCGATCCCGGCTATCCCGGCTACCGGCATTTCGTGCGTGCCTTCGAGGGCGTGCCGCGAGCGCTCGCGCTCTCGGCGAAGGCGCACTACCAGCCAACGCTGGAAGGCGTGCGCCGCGCCTGGAGCGCGCGCACCAAGGGACTGCTGCTCGGTTCGCCATCCAATCCCACGGGCACCATCGCCGATGCCGCGGAGCTGGCGCGCATCGCGCAGTTCGTCGCCGAGCAGGGCGGCGTGCTGATCGCCGACGAGATCTACCAGGGATTGGTGTACGGGGCGCCGCCGGCCACCGCCCTCGGGATGCCGGGCGAGGTCACTCTCGTCAACAGCTTTTCCAAGTACTTCTGCATGACTGGCTGGCGCTTGGGCTGGGTGGTGCTGCCGCAGCCGCGGGTGCGCGACTTCGAGAAGCTGGCGCAGCATTTCTTCATCTGCGCGGCGAGCGCCGCGCAGCACGCGGCGCTCGCCGCCTTCGCGCCGCAGACGCTTGCCGTGCTGGAGGAGCGCCGGGCGCAGTTCGAGCGCCGGCGCGACGTCCTCGTGCCGGCGCTGCAGCGTGCGGGCCTGGAGATTCCCGCGCCGCCGCGCGGCGCGTTCTACGTGTATGCCGATTGCGGGCGCTTCGGCGGCGACGCACGCCGTTTTGCGCTCGACCTTCTCGAGCAGGCGGGCGTCGCCGCGACTCCCGGGCTGGACTTCGGCGCGAATGGCACGGCGCGCTGCCTGCGCTTCGCCTACACCCGCGGCCTTGCCGAACTCGAAGAAGGCGCTGCGCGCATCGCGCAGTTCTGCGCCCGGCGCTAGGTGGCTGTCGCCGTCGCGGGCACCAGCTGGCAGCCCGCGATCCTCCAGGCGCCCGCCACCCGCTGCATGGTGTAAAGCGCGACCCATACGCGCCCGTCGCGATCGCTCAGCTGCACCGGGAATATGACCGTGCCTTGCTCGACGACCGGGCGCAGGAACGCGCGCGAGGCCGGCCGGTAGACTACGGCGTACTGCTCGCGCACCATCTGCGCGAAGGTCGCCGCGGTGCCGAAGCGCTCCTGGATGCCCGGGGAGGCGAAGGCGAACGCGCGCTGCTCGTCGTCGCGCGCGAAGGCTTCGAGTTGCGCGTCGATGACGCGCTGCATGGCGCCCACCTCTTCGCGGCCAAGATCCTGTGCCACCGAGCCGCACGCCAGCGCGAGCAGCGCGGCCCCCAGCAGGGCCTGCCAATGCCGTCTTGTGCGGGTAAAGCTCACTTGGGCCTCGGTCCGAAGGCCCACTCTAGCAGGCTATCAGGCCTCGCGGCGGGCGCGCGCCAGGAACTCCTGCAGACGGTCTTTTTCCGCGAGCACCTTGCCCGAGTACTGCGCAGTCGGCTCGTCGAAGGCTCCGGCGTACTTCTGCAGGGCGGCTTCGGTCTGGCCGAAGCGGCGCATGTATTCGCGCAGAATCTCGGTGCCCACCTGGATGTTCACCTCCGGGTCGAGCAGTGCATGCTCGCCGCCGTGCTCGAGGAGCTTCTCCTGGTGGAACCTGGGAATGATCTGCATCAGCCCCTTCGCGCCCATGGAGCTTTCGGCCACCGGGTTATAGCGCGATTCGATCGCCATGACGGCGAGGATGAGCAGCGGGTCGACGGCGAATTCGTGGCCTACGCGATACGCTGTCGACACGAACGCCGTGCTGGCCGTCTCGGCGACGCGATAGCGCCGCGCGATGAACTCGGCAACGGCGCGCTGCTCGCGCTCCTGCGCGCTTTCCCGCTGCGCCGCCGCCGGGATCGGCCCGGGAGCCGCGTCGGCGGACGCCGCATTCTCTTCGTGCACGGTCGACGAGAGCAGCGCGGCCTGCTTGAGCAGTGCGCCGCGCGCCTCGGGCAGCGCGACGGCCAGCACCACCGCCAGGCCGACGAGCGCGAACATGCCGCGCGCCAGCGAGAAAATTCTTATCAGATTGTCCAGTGCGATCATCGTCCACCCCCGCGTGCTAGGTACCGCTTACCGATCCTGCCCCCAGCGGGACTCTGCCAGGGCCGTACTCCGAGTCTATGCCGGAGCTTGACTTGCTGCACTGCAGCGGAGGAGATGATATGACGAATTACTCAATATCGTCAATATGTTCTGGTAGTTTATGAGGGTCTGAAGTTGCGACGCAACATGAACAAGTTCGATCTACGAACTTGTTTTGTGAGGCAATTGAACCCCGGTAAAATGCCGGGAGAGGCTTGCACCCGGCCCATTGCTGGGCGGGGCACAAGGGAAGCCTCGCGGACCAACCTCAGACCTTCAGTTGCACCCGAATGACCAAGGTGGTCCGCTGAGCTTCGAGGGCCTGGCGGGGGGCTTGCGCCCCCCGCCACATTCCCGATCTGCGCCCGGTTACGGCCGGGAGCCGGTTGGAAACGGCCAAGCGGCCGCCGGATTCAGCGCGGTTCGCGCGCTGGGAATCGCGGCGGAGGATGCCGGCGAGACTGCCGCCGTCATCTTGCCCGCAGAGCTGGCTTTAGGTTTAACGGGCTTCGCCTTTTTTTTCTTGGCGGATTTTTTCTTCCGGCCCGCTGCCTTCTTCTTGGATGACTTCTTAACTTCTTTCTTCTTCTTTGATGATTTCTTCTTCTTCTTTTTCTTGCCGCCTTTTTTGGCTTTTTTCTTTGCCATGACTAGCTCCTTGCTGGTAGTTGAACAAAAGAAGCCCGGCCATCTCTGACCGGACTATTCAACCGCGGCCGGGGATCTCCCCCCGGCAGCGGACTGAATTCCTCGCAATTGGCGCATCAGCGCCCGCCCCTCGCCGCCAGATCCTGGTAGAGGATGTCCGGGTCGAGCCGGATGCCGCCCTCCCAGGTGACGGTCGCGGACTCCGGGTCGACGCTCACCTTCTCGAATTCGCGTACGTCGCGCCACAGCTTGAAGGCGCCGATCTCGAGCAGATTGCCCAGGAACACGCTGCCCTCCAGGCCGTCCTCGAACCGCAGCCAGAGCTTGTAGTCCTCTTCCACCTTGCAGGCCGTTACTCGGTGCACTTGGCGTTTCTCCTCTCGCATCAGTCCCAGCTCAGCGCGCCGCCGGTCTGGTACTCGATGACCCGCGTCTCGAAGAAGTTGCGCTCCTTCTTCAGGTCGATCATTTCGCTCATCCACGGGAACGGATTGGCGGCGCCCGGGTACAGCGCATCCAATCCGATCTGCTGGCAGCGGCGGTTGGCGATGAAGCGCAGGTATTCCTTGAACATCGGCGCATTCAGCCCGAGCACGCCGCGCGGCATGGTGTCCTCGGCGTAGCGGTATTCCAGCTCGACCGCCTTGCGGAACAGGTCCTGCAGCTCCTCGCGGAAGCGCGCGGTCCACAGGTGCGGGTTTTCCAGCTTGATCTGGTTGACGAGGTCGATGCCGAAATTGCAGTGCATCGACTCGTCGCGCAGGATGTACATGTACTGCTCCGCCGACCCCGTCATCTTGTTCTGCCGGCCGAGCGACAGGATCTGCGTGAAGCCGACATAGAAGAACAGGCCTTCCATCAGGCAGGAAAAGACGATCAGGCTCCTGAGCAAATCCTGGTCGGCGTCCGGCGTGCCCGTCTTGAACGCCGGGTCGGTGAGCGTATCGATGAAGGGCACCAGGAACTCGTCCTTGTCCCGGATCGACCCGATCTCGTTGTAGGCGTTGAACACCTCGCCCTCGTCCAGGTCGAGGCTTTCGACGATGTACTGGTAGGCGTGCGTATGGATCGCTTCCTCGAATGCCTGCCGCAGCAGGTACTGCCGGCACTCCGGCGCCGTGATGTGACGGTAGGTGCCGAGCACGATGTTATTGGCGGCCAGCGAGTCGGCGGTGACGAAGAAGCCGAGATTGCGCGTGACGATGCGGCGCTCATCGGCGGTGAGGCCGTGCGGGTCCTTCCACAGGGCGATGTCGCGGCTCATGTTGATTTCCTGCGGCATCCAGTGGTTGGCGCAGGCGGCGATGTATTTCTCCCAGGCCCACTTGTACTTGAACGGCACCAGCTGGTTGACGTCGGCCTTGGAATTGATGATGCGCTTGTCCTCGACCTTGATGCGCCGGAAGGCATTGCCGGCGGCGAAACGCTCTTCCTTGCCGCCCGCTCCGGGCACAAAGGCACTCGTCGGCTGCACCGCGAGGCCGGAGATGGCGTTCAGCTTGCCGTCTTCTTCGAACTTGAGCATTACTGGCAGGCCTCGCACTCGGGATTGTCGACGGCGCAGAACGTCGCCTCGTCCGCGCTCACCGCTGCCGCCACGCCGCCGTCGGCCGGCACCGCGTTCAGCTGCCCGGCTTTGGAAGTGGACTTCTCGGCGTGCGTCGCGCCCATCGAGCGCAGGTAGTAGGTGGTCTTCAGGCCGCGGATCCAGGCAAGCTTATAGGTCTCGTCGAGCCGCTTGCCCGAGGCGCCCGCCATGTAGATGTTCAGCGACTGCGACTGGTCGATCCACTTCTGGCGCCGGGCGCCGGCCTCGACCAGCCACTTCGGCTCGATTTCGAAGGCCGTGGCGTAGAGCCGGCGCAGCTCGGCCGGGGCGCGGTCGACCCGCGCCAGGTTGCCGTCGAAATACTTGAGGTCGGCGATCATCACCTCGTCCCACAATCCGGCGCGCTTCAGGTCGGTGACCAGAAACTCGTTCACCACGGTGAATTCGCCCGACAGGTTCGATTTCACGTACAGGTTCTGGTACGTCGGCTCGATCGAGGCGGACACGCCGACGATGTTGGCGATGGTGGCGGTGGGCGCGATGGCAATGCAGTTAGAGTTGCGCATGCCGTGCTTGCGGATGCGCTCGCGCAGCGGCTCCCAATCGAGGGCCCCCGAGCGATCGAGCTCGACGTAGCCGCCGCGCTCCGCCGCCAGCAGGTCGAGCGAATCCTGTGGCAGGATGCCGCGATCCCACAGCGAACCCTTGAAGCTCGGGTAGCGGCCGCGCTCCTCGGCAAGTTCGGTCGAGGCCCAGTAGGCGCAGTACGCCACCATCTCCATCGAGCGGTCGGCCAAGTCCACCGCTTCCCGCGAGGCGTAGGGCACGCGCCGCAGGTGCAGGCAGTCCTGGAAGCCCATGATGCCCAGGCCCACCGGACGATGGCGCTGGTTGGAGTTCTTCGCCTTGTCGACCGCGTAGTAGTTGATGTCGATGACGTTGTCGAGCATGCGCATCGCCGTGCGCACCGTGCGCTGCAGCTTCTCGAAGTCCAGACCCCCGGCGTTCATGTGCGCGACCAGGTTCACCGACCCGAGGTTGCACACCGCGATTTCGTCCGCCGAGGTGTTCAGCGTGATTTCGGTGCACAGATTGGAGCTGTGCACCACGCCCACGTGCTGCTGCGGGCTGCGCAGGTTGCACGGGTCCTTGAATGTGATCCAGGGGTGGCCGGTCTCGAAGAGCATCGACAGCATCTTGCGCCACAGCTGCACGGCGGGCAGCCGCTTGTGCAGCTTCAGCTCGCCGCGTGCCACCTTGTCCTCGTGGCGCAGGTACGCTTCCTCGAAGGCCTTGCCGACCTTGTCATGCAGCTCGGGCACGTCGGACGGGCTGAACAGCGTCCACTCGGCGTTCTCCATCACCCGCTTCATGAACAGGTCCGGGATCCAGTTGGCGGTGTTCATGTCGTGCGTGCGCCGCCGGTCGTCGCCGGTGTTCTTGCGCAATTCGAGGAATTCCTCGATATCGAGGTGCCAGGTCTCGAGGTACGAGCACACCGCACCCTTTCTCTTGCCGCCCTGGTTCACCGCCACTGCCGTGTCGTTCACCACCTTCAGGAACGGCACCACCCCCTGCGACTTGCCGTTGGTGCCCTTGATGTGGGAGCCGAGCGCGCGCACCGGGGTCCAGTCATTGCCCAGGCCACCGGCGTACTTGGCGAGCAGGGCGTTTTCCTTGATGGCGTCGTAGATTCCCGTCAGGTCGTCGGCCACCGTGGTCAGGTAGCAGGAGGACAGCTGCGAGCGCTGGGTGCCCGAATTGAACAGCGTCGGCGTCGAGCTCATGAAGTCGAACGTCGACAGCACGTTGTAGAACTCGATCGCCCGCGCCTCGCGGTCCTTCTCGTTCAGCGCCAGGCCCATGGCGACGCGCATGAAGAACGCCTGCGGCAGCTCGATCCTGCGGCCGCGCACATGCTGGAAGTAGCGGTCATAGAGCGTCTGCAGGCCGAGGTAGCCGAACTTCAGGTCGCGCTCGGCCCGCAGAGCGCCGCCGATGCGCTCCAGATCGAAGCGCGCCATCTCCGGATCGAGCAGCTCGGCGGCGATGCCGCGGCGCACGAACTCCGGGAAATAGGCCGCATAGCGGGTCGCCATGGCGTCCTGGCTGACCTCTTCGCCCAGCACTTCCAGGCGGATGGTATTGAGCAGCAGGCGCGCCGTGACGTAGCTGTAGGCCGGATCCATCTCGATCATCGCGCGGGCGGCAAGGATCGCCGACTTGCGCACCTCTTCCATGGGCACGCCGTCGTAGAGGTCGCGTAGCGTCGCTTCCAGAATCGCCTCCGGGGCGGCTGCGCCCTCCAGTCCCTGGCACGCCGATTCCAGCAGCCGCTGCAGGGCCTCGAGGTCGAGCGGCCGGCGCGCGCCGTTGTCGACCACGTGCAGGACCGCTCCCGGGGATTGGCGGTCGCGGGCCGCCTTTTCCGCGGCGCGCGCCTTGGAGCGCTCCTCGCGGTACAGCACGTAGGCGCGGGCGACGTCGTGCTCGCCGGAGCGCATCAGCGCCAGTTCGACCTGGTCCTGGATGTCCTCGATGTGGACGGTGCCGCCCTGGGGCTGGCGCCGCTGCAGCGCGCCCACCACCTGCGCGGTGAGCCGCGACACCAGTTCGCGGATGCGCGCCGAGGCCGCGCCCTGGCTGCCGTTGACCGCCAGGAATGCCTTGGTCATCGCCACCGATATTTTCGCCGGCTCGAAGCCGACCACCGCGCCATTGCGCCGGATGATCTTGTAGTCCGCGTACGCCGACTGGATCGCGCCACTGGAGCCGGCAATGCTCGCCCCTGCCGCGGCGCCGGTAGCTGGACTCTCTTGCGCGATCTGCATTTCCCTGTCTCCCTTGCGCTGCGGCTCGCCGCCTCATTGCGGTTTTGTAACCAGCTGCAGCGGAACCACTATATATAGGGCTGAACCCCTGATTGCCAACTACTTCTAGTGGCTGCAATGTACCACGCGGATTTTATTTTGCAAGTGCAATGACGCGCGGCGCGTCGCCGCGCGAGATTTGCGCGGTGCAGCGCAGCTACTAATGGCGGGAAAAGGAAAGACCGGAGCTACAAGATCTTGTGGTGCGCCAGGCCCGCATGGAATCGCGACCAATCGAAGCGCGCGCCCGGATCGCGCTTGCGGTCCGGCGCGACGTCGCTGTGCGCGGCGCACGAGCGCAGCGGCAGCTGCGCAGCGAGCGCGCGCGCCAGGCGCGCCAGGCAACCATACTGCGCGTCGGCGAAGGCGCGGTCCTCGGCGCCTTCCAGCTCGACGCCGATGGAGTAGTCGTTGCACCGCGCCCGGCCGCGCCAATGCGAAGCGCCCGCGTGCCAGGCGCGCCGGTGCACCGGGACGAACTGCTGCAGCGCACCGTCGCGGCGTACGAAGAAATGCGCCGATACGCGCATGCGCACAATGTCTCGGAAGTACGGGTGCTCGTGCGCGTCGAGCCGGTTGGTGAACAGGCGCAGCACCGCGTCGCCGCCGTATTTCCCGGGCGGCAGGCTGATCGAATGCAGCACGAGCAACGAGACCGCGGTATTTCGCGGCCGGGTGTCGCAGTTGGGCGAGGCGAAGTAGCGCGCGCCCCGCAGCAGCCCGTCAGGGCCGATTCTCATCCGTGATGCCCAGGCGCTGCATGCGGTAGCGCAGCGTGCGGAACGTGATGCCGAGGAGCTTGGCGGCGGCCGTGCGGTTGAAACGGGTGCGCGCCAGCGCTTCGAGAATGGCTTCGCGCTCCACGCGATCGAGATACTCCGGAAGGGGCGCGCCCAGCGCCCCTTCCGCGGCGCGCGCGCCGGATTCCTCCGCCGCGACCGGCTTGAGCATGAGATCGTCGGCACCGATCTGCGCCCCGTTCGAGAGCGCCGTGGCGCGCTCCAGGACGTTCTCCAGCTCGCGGATGTTGCCCGGGAAATCGTACTGCGCCAGTTCCTCCAGCGCCGCGCCCGCAAGGCGCGCCGGCGGCGCGCCGCTGGCGCGCGCAATGCGCTCGAGGATACTGGCCGCGATCTGCGGTATATCCTCGCGGCAGTCGCGCAGGGGCGGCATCTGCAACTCGATCACGTTCAACCGGTAGAACAGGTCTTGGCGGAACCCGCCGGACTCCACCAGTCGCGACAGATTCTGGTGCGTGGCGCTGATGATGCGCACGTCGACCGGCTCCTCTTGGGTCGCGCCCACTTTGCGCACGCGCTTTTCCTGGATGGCGCGCAGCAGTTTCACCTGCATCGGCAGCGGCAGATCCGCCACTTCGTCGAGGAACAGCGTGCCGCCGTTGGCGGCCTGGAAGAAGCCGTCACGGTCGTGCTCCGCGCCGGTGAATGCACCCCGCCGGTAGCCGAAAAACTCGCTTTCCATCAGATTCTCGGGAATCGCGCCGCAATTGACGGGCACGAAAGGCCGTTCGCGGCGGGCGCCCTGGCCGTGGATCAACCGCGCCGCGAGCTCCTTGCCGCTGCCGGACTCCCCGGACACGTGCACCGGCGCCTGCGTGCGCGCCAGCTTGGCGATCATCTCGCGCACCTGCGCCAGTGGCGCGCTGGCGCCGAGCAGCGGCAGATCGCGCGGCGGCGAGTCCGCCTGGTCGGGCAGCGACAGGGCGGACTTGACCAGCGCGCGCAGCTGCTCCAGGCCGACCGGCTTGGACACGTAGTCGAAGGCCCCCGCCTTCAGTGCCGCGACCGCGTTCTCGGCGCTGCCGTGGGCGGTGATCACGGCCACCGGCAAGTCGTTCTCCATGCCGCTGATGTGCCGCACCAGGTCGAGACCTTCGCCATCGGGCAGCCGCATGTCGGTGAGACACAGATCGAAGCGCGTCTGGCGCAGCCGTTCGCGCGCCTCACCGAGACTGCCCACCGCCACCACGGCGAGGCCCATCTTCGCCAGCGTCAGCTCGAGCAGTTCGCGGATATCGGGCTCGTCGTCGACCACCAGAACCTGGCGCTCGCGCTGCGCCGGTCTGCGCTCGGCGCGTTTCATGCGCCCACCCCGCCGCGGCAGACGATGCGGAAATG
>JAOTWE010000340.1 GCA_029863065.1 Betaproteobacteria bacterium | reverse complement strand
CGAAGGGCCTCGTCGCCGGGGCGCGCGAGAACTACCGCAAGGCGCTGGCGGCGCTCAAGTCGGACGACCATGCGCAGGCCAACGTGCTGCTGAACGACGTCATCGCGGCAATGGCGCGCGCGCGCCACCTCGTGCCGGATCCGGAGGTCCGCATGCGCGAGGAGCGCTTGCGCAACGAGCAGCTGGGCGCAAGCCTGCGATCGCTGCGCCAGTCCTATCGCGAGCAGCTGGCACATTCCGGGCGCGAGACGCAGGACGACGCTGCCTGGCGCTCAGTGTCGCAGCTGGTCGAGCAGGCCGAGAGTCTCGCCGCGACACAGCGGGTGGCGGAGTCCAACCGCCTGCTGCTGCAGGCCGAGAGCGTGCAGCTGGATGCTTTCGGTCCGCTGCTCTCGGGCAAGACGCTCATCTATGCGCCGCACTTCCGTGACCCAGGCGACGAGTTCCGCTTCGAGCTGGAGCGCAACCGGGACTACGACGCGCTCGTGCCGCTCGCCCTCGCCGAACTCAAGCCGACGGAGGGCGCACGCAAGCTCGTCGAGCGCTATGTCGCGTCCAGCGAGGACCTGCGGCGCACCGCGATGCGGCGCGCGGCGACGGCGGACTACTCCGGCGCGCTTGCGGCGATCCGCGCGGGGACGGTATACCTGCAGCGCGCGCTGCTTGCCGCCGGGCTGGTGGTGCCGCAAGAGGGAGGCATGTGACATGAAGGGCTTTGCAACTGGCATTCGGCTGCCCGCGGCGCTCGCGCTCGCGGTGGCGCTCGGCGCTGCGCCTGCGCACGCGCAGCAGGCGGCCCCGGCCCCGGCCATGGTGCTCGACCGCGCCCAGCTCGAGCGGCGCCTGACCTCGGTGGAAGTGCTGCTGCACAGTTCTTCGGCATCCCGGCAGGTGGAGACGAGCGGCGAGCCGCGGGCGCTGGAGTTGCGGCACAGGGCGCGCGCGCTGTACCAGCAGGCAACGCAGGCCTTCGAGGCGGGCGACGGGGCGAGGACCTCCGCGCTCCTCGCGGAAGCGAGCGCGCGGATGTTCGAAGCGGTGCGCATGGCCGCTCCGGACCAGGTGACCGCCGCAAAGCAGCGCGGCGATTTCGATGCCCGGCTGGAGAGCGTGAAGGCGCTGCATGAAGCGCACAAGCGCATCATTGCCGAGAAGCCCGGCGTGCCAGGCAGCGTCGAGGCGAGCGAGGCGGTGGGCAAGCTGGTGCTCGAGTCCGAGCGGCTGGCCGGCGCGGGGAGCATCGGCCCCGCGCGCGCCACGCTCGATCGCGCCTATCTGATCGCCAAGGCCGCCGTGAGCTCCATGCGCGCCGGCGACACGCTGGTGCGCTCGCTCACGTTTGCCAACAAGAAGGAGGAGTACGACTACGAGGTGGACCGCAACGACACGCACCGCATGCTCATTCGCGTGCTGGTGCAGGAAAAGCAGCGCGCGCAGAGCGCGGAGCAGGCGCTGCAGGCGAATCTCGCGCAGGCGGCCGAGTTGCGCGGCCGCGCGGAGGCCGCGGCGGCAACGGGCGACCACGCCGGCGCGGTGGCGCTGCTCGAGGAGTCGACACGCGCGCTGATCAGGGCGATACGCGGTGCGGGCATCTACATTCCTGGGTAGGCTCGCGCTCGTGCTCGCGCTTGGCGCGTGCGGGCTTGCCGTCGCGCAGATCGCGCGGCAATGGAGGCCGCTGGCGATGGACGGCGTGCACGATCCGAAGAGCCCAGCGCTTGGGCTGCTGCAGGAGCCGGGCGAAGCGCTTTCCAAGCTGCCGCCGGACACGGCCGGCAACCAGGTCGCCTGGGTGCGCGCGCTCGAGGAGGGCACCATCGAGCCGCGCGCGACCCTGTTCCGCCAGGCGCCCATGGAGGTGCGCGACACCGACGTGCTGCTGAACCTCAAGGGAAGCACGCCGGTGGTGCGCTTTCCGCACAAGCCGCACACGCGCTGGCTCGCGTGCAGCAACTGCCACGACCAGCTGTTCAAGAAGGAGCCGGGGTCCAACGTCTACAGCATGGAGCGCATCCTGCAGGGCGAGCAGTGCGGCGTGTGCCACGGGGCGGTGGCGTTTCCGTTGACCGAGTGCAACCGCTGCCACAGCGTGCCCCGGCGCAGCCCGGCCCTCGCGGCGCCCGGCGCCGGGCGCTGAGGCTGGAGGTCGCGGCATGCGCGGCCCGTTCAAATTCGCTGCCCTCGCGCTGACGGCGCTCGCGTTCGCCCTGGTGGCCGCGCCGCTTCCCGCCGAGTACGGCGACGTGGTGCTCAATAAGCGCTCCGAGAAGGAG
>JAOTWE010000339.1 GCA_029863065.1 Betaproteobacteria bacterium | reverse complement strand
ATCTCTTTCGCCGCGTCTGGGCGCTCGGGCCGGCGGGTGCCGAGGTCCCGCTCACCATCGCCCGCTCGGGCAAGCGCCAGGACTTGCGCCTGGCCTCGGCCGACCGCGGCGATTTCCTGAAGAAGCCCAGCCTGCACTAGAGCCATCCCACTTCACATCCTGCACGGCGCGAGCGTAGGATTTCGCTGCGCGCACCAGATGCGCCTGCAATCAGTCCCAAGGGGGTATCCATGAGGAAAGCATTGCTGACCGCGACTCTGCTCGCCACCGGTCCGCTGCTCGCGACGGCGCAGGGGCAGTCCTACGATCTCAAGCTGTGCAATACAGTTGAGACTACCGTCATCGACAGCGCCGGAGACACGACGATCCTCGCCGGCCATTCGCGCGGCATCTCCGACAGCAACACGCCCGGCGGGCCGTTCGACCGGCAGACCTACGAATGCCGATCCGTGCTCAACGCGTCCAAGACGGCTGTGGAGTTCACGGGCCGATGCACGTTCGTCGACATCGACGGGCACAAAGTCCTTGGCACTTTTTCGGGCACGCCTGCGGGCTGGACGTGGAAGTTCCTTTCCGGCACTGGCAAGTACGAAGGCATCGAGGGCGGCGGCACGACCAAGCCGCTCAAGCAGTACCCCCGGCTCTCGGCCGCAGTGAGCGCGGCGTGCTCGCACGCCACGGGGACCTACACGATAAAGAAATAGCAAGCCGGTATCTTGCCGTCGGGGGCCGCATGTCAGTGCTTGTGTTCGTGGCCGTGATGATGCCCGTGATGGTGCGGGTGGCCATGCCCGTGCGCTTCGCCGCCATGGCCCTCGGCGGCGTGCTCGTGCGCGCCCACCGCATCCGGCTCGAACGGCACCTCCACTTCGCTCACTGTCGCGCCCTTCTTCTTCAGCGCCTCGGCTAACGCGGGTTCGGCGGCCAGGCGCAGGAACCCGTCGCCGACCAGCACCGGCACGTGCCGGTTGCCCAGGTCATAGGCGATGCGCGCGAGGTCGGCCGGCCGCTTGCATTCGACGTGCAGGAGCTTCTCCGTCTTCGCCACCACCTCGATCACACGTCCATCGGACGCGGTGACCAGATCCCCCCCGCGCAGCACCTCGCCGCGCGGCAGGTTCAGCACCACCTCTTCGCCCGAGTCCAGCTTCGCCTTCAGCCCTCGTTGTTGCCGCGCGGCGAAGGGCAACGGCAGCCTTCCCTTCACCTCGACCATGTACGCGGCACGCGCCGCCTTCAGCTTGGCCTTGATCTCGATCATTCCGACGCCCTCTCCTGCCGGTTCTTGCTGCGCCGCTGCTTGAGAAAGCCGCGCACCGCATCGATCTGCTTCTTGTCGAACAGCGCGGGCGCATGCCCGACGCCCGCGAACTCCACGCTCTGCGTGCCCGGCTTGCGCCGGCGCATCTCTTCCACCGTCGAGGCGAGCAGCACCTCGGACTCCGCACCGCGCAGCACCAGCGTCGGGCCGTTCACGGCGTTCCACACCGTCCACAGGTCGATGCCGCGCAGGAACTCCGGCCCGATCGGCAGCTCCGGGTCGGACTGCGCTTTCCACTGTCCGATCGCCGGATCGAAGCGCAGGTACCAGCGCGCATCCGCCGCGCGCTGGCGCACGCTATGCTTGATGAGGTGCTGCCACTGCGCCTCGGTCAGCGGCCCGAAGGCGGCGAGCGCCCCGCGCAGGAATTCCCCGGCCGCCTGCAGGGTGCCGAATCCGTGCGGCCGGCCGAGATGGCCTTTCAGCCGGAATAGTCCGTTCCACGGCACGAACGGGCCGACGTCGTTCATCACCAGGCGACCGATCGGCGTGCCGCGCTTGGCCGCCAGCATCATGCCCATCAACCCACCCATCGAAGTGCCGACCCAGTCCACGGTGCGCGCGCGCATCTCGCGCAGGAAGCCCGAGCGCACCGGGGACGTCACGCGCGCCACCAGCGCCGCGGCGTCCGCCAGGTACGTCGAAAAGCTGTAGCCGGCCTTGTCCTCCAGCCAGTCGCTCTCGCCGCGGCCGACGACGTCCATGCACACCACGCGGTAGTCGCCGCTCAGCGCCTGCGCAAGGAAGTCGAAGTCGCGGCAGTTGCGCGACAGCCCATGCACGCAGACCACCACGTGCGGATTGTCCGCGTCGCCCCAGTCGGTATAGGCGATGCGGTGGAACCCGTCGGGCCCGAGGCTGAGGAGACTCTGCTGCCGGTAGCTCAAGCGCCCAGCGCCTTTCGCAGCCGCGCCGCGCCATCCGCGAGCTTCGCCTCGTCCGCGGCAAAGCACCAGCG
>JAOTWE010000100.1 GCA_029863065.1 Betaproteobacteria bacterium | reverse complement strand
GCTGCTGAACCACACCTGCCCTTCCTGGACCATGCACTGCAATTGCATGGCACGCTCGGCAAGCTTTGCCACGCTCTCGCTGGCTTCGCCCGGCACGCGCCACACCGCAAGATTCTTCGCTCGACCCAGGCGCCCGGAGTTGGCCTGCCACCATTGCGCCGCCTTGTAGCCGTAGGCATACACCGTCACCCGGTCCGAGCGTCCGCTGGCCCGCATCAGGCGCTTCTCGTCCGGCTGGCCGACGTCGATCCAGTGCAAGATCTGACCCGTCAGATCCTTCCGCCAGAGATCGGGTTCGTCGGTAGCCGACAGCCCCTTGCCGAACGCCAGATGCTCATGCGCATTCAGCGCGAACGCCAGCACGCGCATCATCATGCGCTCGTCGGTTTCGGAAGGATGCCGCGCCAGCGTCAGCGGATGTTCGCCGTAGTAATTCCGGTCGATGTCCGAAACCTGCAGGCAGGCCTTGAAGATCGTCGCCTTGAGCGCCATGCCGGCACTTTACTTCAGTCCGCGTCGTCGGCCGCCCCACCTGCCGATGCCAAGTCTTCCTGCTTGATCTTTTCGGTGTTGAACTTCGCCGCCCGCCCGGTCATGGTCTTCAGCACTTCGTCCAGCGCCGGCGGCTCGCCCTGCATGAAGCGCAGCGGATTGATCCGCGCGACGACGAACGCGCGCAAATACGGACTCACGAATCCCCGGTCCTTCAGCTTCTTCACCACCTCGGCCACCCGTGCATCCAGCTCCTGCAGCAGGTCGGCATGCTCTTCATGCACTTTCAGCGCCGCCGAGATCGGCGCGTCTGAAAATTTCTCCAGCCGCTTGACGATGGAGTTGTACGCCCCGCCGGCAAACTTCCCGTTCTTCTCGTAGCACAGGCCCATGGTGACGAACGAGGCTTCCTCCAGGTAGAACGAAAAGCCGGATTCGGCGCGCGTCGCATCCTCGTCGATCAGGCCGCGGTAGATGCGGATCACCTCCAGGGATTTTTCCCTCAGGTTGTGCGCCTTCTCCGTATTCAGCGCCAGGATCTGCCAGGCCACCTCGCGCTTCGGCACCACCAGCGCGGTCACCGACTTCGCCCCGAGCCGCTGCAAGGCCGCCAGGCGATGCATGCCGTTGGGCGTCCAGAATCCCTCCTTGGGCGCGGTGACGCAGATGATGGGATCGAGGAACATCCCGGTCTTGTCGATGACGTCTGCCAGTTTCTTGTGATGCGCATCCGACAGGTCGCGCTGGAACGGCGTCGGCTCCACTCGCGAGATGGGAAGAATGCAGGCGAGCAGCGCCCCGCCGCCCAGGGGATCCTTGTAGGTGCCGATGATCTCGCCGCCCTCCTGCTGCACGCGCTGCCGCACTTCGTCGGCGGCGCCCGAGAGCATGTCGAGCCGGCACTCGGCCGGCGTCAGCCCGCGGCTTTCCGACTTCGCCTTTTTCGCCCGGCGCTTCGCCGGCGCGCGTTTCGTTCCAGAATGGGCCATATGGGAGTTTCCAGCTTATGCGGTGGATCGGACTATTATGGCCGTATAGTTGTTGGTCCCCAAAGGAGGAGACCATGAGAATTGCGCTGTTCATCCTGCTAGCCGCCCCCGTCGCCGCATCCGCCCAGCTCAAGGCGGCTTCCGACTCCACCATCACCGGCTTCACCCACCCCGAGTCGGTGGGCTGCGACGCCAAGGCCAAGGCACTCTACGTGAGCGAGTTCGGCTCCAAGCTCGCCCCGCTGGAAAAGGACGGTGCGGGCTACATCAGCAAATGGAGCCTCGACGGCAAGCTCATCGAGAAGAACTTCCTTCCCGCAGCGGGCGGGAAGATGGACAAGCCCAAGGGCATCTGGGTCCAGGGTAACCGCCTTTGGACCACGGACATCGACTCGGTCTGGGTCTTCGACCTGAAGACGAAAAAGGGCCGCAAGGTCGCAATCCCCGGCGCGCAGTTCGCAAACGACCCGGCGGTGATGAAGGGCGCGCTCTACGTGAGCGACAACCGCGGCGACCAGCTGTTCAAGATCCAGCCAGCGGATTTCCTGAACATGAAGGGTGATCCCAAGATCACGACGGTTTTCAAGGACGCCCAGATCAATCCGAACGGCATCTGGCCGGCGCACGGCGGGCTGGTCATGGTTGGCTTCCTCGCACCCGACCAGCCGCGCGCCATCTTCGCACTCGGCAAGGATGGCAAACCCAAGGCGATTTCCGACCCGATCGGGCGTCTGGACGGAGTCTACGAGCTCAAGGACAAATCGCTCCTCGTCACCGATTGGAACTCCGGGTCGCTCTTCCAGTGGAGCAGGAAGATGGGCATGCACAAGCTCGCCGACGGCTTCAAGGGCCCCGCGGACTTCTGCGTGATCGCCGGCAAGAACGGCGTGACGGCCTACGTGCCGGACCTGGTGCAGAGTCAGGTGCGCATCATCCAGCTGCGCTAGCGCAACAGCGAAACGCGGGCAGAGCCCGGGGCGTGGCGGCGTACGATACGCGCCGCCATGTCCTCCCGCTCCGACCCGTTCCTCGCCGCGGTCTGCGCGCTCGGCATCACGCAGATCACCGCCTGGGGCACGAGCTACTATTGCCTGGGCGTGCTCGCCGGCCCGATCGCCGACGACACCGGCTGGAGCAGAAGCCTCATCTACTTCGGCTTCACGGTTTCGCTGCTCGTCATGGGCGCGGTCTCGGCATGGGCCGGGCGCGCGATCGACCGCTACGGCGCGCGCGCAGTGATGTCGACCGGCACCGTGCTGGTCTCCGCGGGACTGATGCTGCTGTCCCTCGTGCGCAGCGAAGCCGCCTATCTCGCGGTGTGGGCGTTTCTTGGCGTCGGCATGCGCTTGTGCCTGTACGACGCCGCGTTCGCCGCGCTGGTGCAGGTTTTGCCGTCGCGCGGCCGGCGCGCCATTTCCTACCTCACGCTGTTCGGCGCCTTTGCCTCCACCGTGTTCTGGGTCGTGGGGCACTACCTGAACCAGGCCTCGGGCTGGCGCGAAACGCTCGGCTGGTTCGCGGCCATCAATCTCGTCGTCTGCCTGCCGCTCAACTGGTTCGGCCTCGCGCGGCGCGAGCAGACCCATCACCCCGCCGCCGCGGCGGCCGCGGCGCAGCCCTCGCCCGAGGGCGCGCCGCTCGCCGGCCGGGTGCGCGCGGTGGCGATCGCGCTGTTCGCCTTCGTCATGTCGCTCAATGCCTTTGTCTTCGGCGTCGTGACGGTGCAGCTCGTGCCGCTGCTCCAGGCCGCGGGGCTGGCGACCGCCGCCGCCGTCTGGGTGGCCTCGATGAAGGGCTTCGCGCAGTTCGGCGGCCGTCTGGTGGAGATCGTCTTCGGGCGCAACCTGCGCGCCGTCACGGTGGCGCGCATCGCCATCGGCGTGCTGCCGGTTTCGTTCGCCGTGCTCCTGCTTTCCGGCGGCAACCTTCAGGCCGTCGTCGCCTTCACACTGTTGATGGGCGCCTCGCAGGGCGTCATCACGATCGTGCGCGGCGCGGTGCCGCTCGCCCTGTTCGGCGCCAACGGCTACGGCGCGGTGCTCGGACTCCTGGCGACGCCGATCCTGATCGTCAATGCCGCTTCGCCAACGCTCTTTTCGCTTATGGTCGACGCCTGGGGCTGGAAGGCGGCCGAAGGCGTGCTGCTCGGCGCGGCCGCCGCCTCCTGGCTGGCGATGGAAGCGATGTCGCGCTGGTACGAGCGACGGCGCAGCTAGGTGAGGTGCTGGCGGAAGAAAGCGACCGTGCGCTCCCAAGCCAGCTTCGCCGCCGCCTCGTTGTAGCGCGGCGTCGAGTTGTTGTGGAAGCCGTGTGGCGTGCCCGGGTACCTGTACATCTGGTAGGACACCTTGTTCGCCTTCAGTGCCTCCTCGAACGCCGGCCACAGGGCATTGATGCGCGGGTCGTTCTCCGCGAACTGCAAGAGAAGCGGCGCCTTGATCTTCGGCACGTCCGCGCTCGCCGCGGCCGCGCCGTAGAACGGCACTCCGGCCTGCAGGTCCGCGCCCAGCGTCACGGCGAGATGATTGACAACGCCGCCGCCCCAGCAAAATCCCGTCGCGCCCAGCTTGCCGGTCGATAATCGGTGCGCCTTGAGAAAGCGCGCGCTATTTTCCATGTCGCGCAGCAGCTTTGCCTGGTCGAGGCTCGCCTGCAGCGAGCGGCCGTCGTCGTCGTTGCCGGGATAGCCGCCCGCGGGATACAGACCGTCGGGCGCGAGCGCGAGAAAGCCCTCGAGCGCCGCACGGCGCGCGACGTCCTCGATGTAGGGATTGAGGCCCCGGTTCTCGTGGATTACCAGCACTGTCGGGAACGGCCCCGCGCCTGAGGGCTGGACGAGGTAGCCGCGCATCGAGCCGGAATTGCCGCCGGGCGATGCATAATTCACGTACTGCGCGCGGATGCGCGGGTCGGTGAAGGACACGGTCTGCGCCCGCGCATAGCGCGGCAGCAGCGCCTGCGCCATCGCCAGACCGCCTGCGGTCAGCGCTGCGGCGCGCAGCAGGAACTCGCGCCGGTCAATGCGCCCGTGGCAATACTCGTCGTAAAGCTCGTAAACGCGTGCGTCGATATGCATACGTCCCCTCGGGTCGAACGAAGCGCAGTGTAGCCGGACCTGCGCAGCGGTTCAGCCCGCCTCCAGCGGCACGAACAGGCGGCGATCGCCACGCTGCACGAGCAGCGCGACGGTCTTTCCCGAGCGCGCCGCCGCCCTGAGGTCGGCGACGCTCCTGACGGGCTTGCCGCCCGCCTGCAGCACGATGTCGCCCGGGACGACGCCGGCACGCGCTGCGGGCCCGTTCACGCCTTCCACCAGCAGGCCGCCCGGGACGTTCGCCGCCTCGCGCTCCTGCGGCGAGAGCGGACGCACGGCGAGACCGAGACGCCCATGGCCCGTCGCCTCGTTGGCGTCGGCGCTCTGCGTCGCTTCGTCGGTTGCGGTGCCGAGCGTGCCAGCGAGTTCGCGCTTGCCGCCCTTGCGCCACACCTCGAGCCGGATCGCATCGCCGGGGCGCGACTCGCCGACCATCGCCGCGAGCTCGCCGGAATCGTTGACCGCGCGACCGTTGAAGCGCAGCACGACGTCGCCCGGCACGAGCCCGGCTTTTTCCGCCGCGCTGCCCGGCGCCACCGACGCGACCAGCGCGCCCGCGGCGCGCTCGAGGCCGAAGGACTCGGCGAGCGCCTGGTTCATCGTCTGCACGTTGACGCCCAGGCGCGCGTGCGACGCGCGCCCGGTGGCGATGATCTGATCCTTCACGCGCAGCACGACATCGATGGGAATGGCGAAGGACAGGCCCTGATAGCCGCCCGAGCGGCTGTAGATCTGCGAATTGATGCCGATCACCTCGCCATCGAGGCTGAACAGCGGACCGCCGGAGTTTCCGGGATTCACGGCGACGTCGGTCTGGATGAAGGGCACGTACACGTCGCCCGGCAGCGAGCGCCCCTTGGCCGAGACGATGCCCGCGGTGACGCTGTTCTCGAAGCCGAAGGGCGAGCCGATCGCCACCACCCAGTCGCCGACGCGCGCGCGCGAGGGGTCGCCGAGCTTTACCGCGGGCAGCCCCTTTGCTTCGATGCGCAGCACGGCGACGTCGGTGGCCGGATCGGTGCCGAGCACCTTGGCGCGGAACTCGCGCCGGTCGGTCAGCTTGACGGTGACTTCGGATGCGCCCTGCACGACATGCGCGTTGGTGAGCACGATGCCGTCGCCGCTGACGATGAATCCCGAGCCTTGACCCTGAACCGGCACTTCGGGACCCGGCTGGCCGAACTGGAACGGCAACGGCATTCCGCGGAAGAATTCCGGCAGCGGTACCTGCTGGCCGCCGTGGCCGGTCTCGCGCGTGCCTGCGGTCGTGATGTTGACGACCGCCGGGCCGTACTGCTGAACGATAGATGCGAAGTCCGGAAGCAGCGTTACGCGTGCCGCGCTTGCCGCCGCCGCCGGCGCGTTCGCCGTGGTCGCGGGTGCCGCCAGCGCGGCTCGCGCATGAAGATATTGGCCACCTGCGACGCCGCCTGCGGCGAGCACGGCGAGCGCGGCCAGCAAAGCCACGATTCTACTGGTTTGCATTTTCAACTCCTGCAGTTGCTTGGATGACACTTCGACCGCCGCTGCGCCCGCCGGTTCCCCTGCGCGGTGACCCCGGTTCAGGCGCAGATGCAGGGCGGCCACTTCCGCATCGGCGGCCTCTCGGCACCACCGACAACGCTCGGGAATTCGCGCTTGCGTTCGGCGGCAGCGGTGCCGACACGCGCGCGGAGGGCGAGAAGGTCTACGGCGGTTATTTGTGGCGCCAGTTTGGTGTGGAAGCCGGGAATCACGATCTCGGTACTTACGCAGCGCGAACCGGCAGCGCGAAATTCGACGATTTCTTGGTGCCCGCGTTCACCGTTTCGGGCGTGCTCGCTGTGCCCATGGGCGCGAACTTCTGCTTCAACGGCAGGCTGAGCATCGCCTTCACCCAGGCCGACTACCGCTGTTACCTGGGCTGCGCCGACATCGGCTGGCGGATCACTCACAGTTTGTCGCTGCGCGCCGACTATGAATCGATCCGCCCGGTCAGTCACGGCGTCGGACTGATCCGGGCCGAGTCCCGCTATCAGGCCCTGTCGGTGAGCTTGCAGGCCGATTTCCGAGCGCCGGGACGACTCGAGCGCAATTAGGCATAATGCGCGGCATTCGCTGCCAACGAGCGTTCTCGAGGGAGGCTAGAGTGAAAAGAACCGCAATCCTGATCGCGGCCCTGGCGGGCATCCTGGCCGGGTCCCAGGCTTATGCACAATCGCCGGGCTTTTACCTTGGCGTAAGCGGCGGGGCAGCTACGACCGACGCCACCAGTGACTTGGCGGCGCTGACGCTCGGCGTGCACGACGACAAGACTCCCAATGCCTACAAGGTCTATGCCGGCCGCATGTGGAACGACTATGGCATCGAGCTCGGTTACTACAATCTCGGCAATTACAAGTTCCTCAACGGCTTTGGGGGTCCCGTGCAGGACGAACTGCAGACCTCGGCGATCGCCGTTTCCGGCGTGTTCGCGAAGCCGCTCGGGCAGGGCTATTTCTTCAGCGCCAAGGTCGGCGTTGCCTTCACCCTGGCGGAGTACGATTGCAAGCTGAATTGCGGCGGCACCTTCATCGATACGCAGCGCCGCGGCAATTCCGGGCTGCTCGGCATTGGCGTGGGCTGGCAGGCGGCGAGCGCGCTGTCTTTGCGCATGGAGTATGAGCATATCGGCGCGGTGCAGCACGCCGTCTCTTCGATAAGGTTCAGGAACGCCTACGACCTGTTCTCTATTGGACTCCAGCTGCAGTTCTGATCCGATTGCGCCGTGGCCTGAACAAGTTCTTGTTTTGATTGACGGAATCCTGGCCGCCTGTATAATGGCGGTGCAGGATTCTCAAGCAGAGAAATCGCTGGTCCGCTCGCGGCAGGTACGCCGCGCTCATCAGTCGGTCGTTTCCCTTCCTTGACCATTCCGCAGGGCGATTGCCCTTTTCATCCATTACCAGGGAAGCAGACATGAGCGCAGGCACGGTGAAGTGGTTCAACGACGCCAAGGGTTTCGGTTTCATCACGCCGGACGATGGTGGCAAGGATCTGTTCGTGCATTTCTCGGCGATTCAGGGCGGCGGCTTCAAGACGCTGAAGGAAAACGACAAGGTGCAGTTCGACGTGGTGCAGGGCCCCAAGGGCGCCCAGGCCACCAACGTCAGGCCCGCCTGATCGCGACGCATGCAGGACAAGCCCGGTGATCCCGGGCTTTTTTATTTCCGCGGGGACCGGACATGGATAAGCGCAAGCTGTGGCGGGAGCAGGAGCAGCAGGTCGTGGAACGCTGGAACGCGGCGGAAGCGCGCTACCGCGAGGTGCATGCGGCGCTGCAGCGCCAGGCTGGCGACGGCGCCGAAGCCGAAGCCCTGAAGCAGGAAATCGAGCGCGCACGCGCCGACATCGAGGCCGTGAGGCGGCAGGTAGCGCGCCTCAAGGTCGAATTCACATCGGGAAAGAGATACTGAATGAACACACGAAACAACTTGACGCGCGGCCGCGCCGCGCTCTGGACCAAGGACAAGATCGACCTGCTGACGACGCCGGAGGTGCGCAACCTGCACGCCAACGCCGAGCGGCTCCTGGAGACCGAGATCGCCGCGCTGTGCATCGAAGTGCTGGGCGCGCGTCCGCGCACCGGCGTGACGGCGCCGGCCAAGCCAGAGGCGGCACCGCGCGCGAAGCGCGCCAAGGTCAAGCAGGAGCAGGCCGCCTAGTTGCCGCGCTACACTGGCGCCCGCGATGTGCGGCCGCTACGTCAGTCCCGAGCAAGCGTCGATCGAGCGCGCCTGGAAGATCGATCGCACGAGCAGCGATCCTTTTCCGCGCCGTTTCAACGTGCAACCGAGCACCTCGGTGCCGGTGCTCATGCTCGAGGACGGCGCGCGCACGCTCAGTGCGGCGCGCTGGGGGCTGATCCCGCACTGGTGGAAGCAGGACAAGCCGCCCAGCTTCACCATCAATGCGCGCCTCGAGGACATTTCCGGCAAGCCCATGTGGCGCGACCCCATCCGCCGCACGCGCTGCCTGCTGCCGGCCGAAGGCTGGTATGAGTGGCGGGAGGCGGCAGGCGGCAAGCAGCCGTACTACATCACGCGCCGGGACCGCCGCCCGTTCTGCTTCGCCGGGCTCTACTCGGCGTGGCGCGATACGCTGAGCTGCGCCATCCTCACCACGCAGGCGCTATCGCCGATCGCCGAGGTGCACGATCGCATGCCGGTGGTGCTGGCGGACGAGGATCACGCTGCCTGGCTCGATCCCGCGCGGCGCGATGCCTCGGCGGTGACGGCAATGGCGCTGGCGCCGATGGCGCCCGGGGAATTCGTGCACTTTCCAGTCAGCCGCCGCGTCAACAGCGCGAAGAACGAAGGCCCGGAGCTGATCGAGCCGCTGCCGGCCCAGGCGGCCGCGCGCTAGCGCTTGCGCACGGCGGCGGCTCTTTCCTTGCGCGCCGCCATGATCTTCTCGTAGCACTCGGCGCAGACCTCGCGCCGGCGCTCGCCGCCGGGCAGCACGCGAAACTGGGCGCGCGGCTTTGAGTGCTGGCCGTGCATGCAGAACTTGAGGGGGCTGAGGTTGGGCATGTTCGGGGCGCCGGGGGTCGCCCCGCTATAATCGCGCGGCGCGCTTCCTCGACGCTGAGTACACCGTATCACATGTGGCCGCTCTACAGAAACCTCCCTTTGCGATTCCTGACGGCGCTCGCCCTCGGCCACGCGCTCGGCGCCCACGCCTTTGACCTCCAGGGGCACCGCGGCGCCCGCGGTACCGCCCCCGAGAACACGCTGACCGGATTCGCCGCGGCGCTCACCATGGGGGTCGCCACGCTCGAGCTGGACACCGGCGTGACGCGTGACGGCGTGGTCGTCATCCACCATGACCGCCGCCTCAACCCGGACATCGCGCGCGGCCCCGACGGCCGCTGGATCGAGGCCCCGGGGCCGCTGATCCACGAGCTCGATTACGCGGACCTGCGGCGCTACGACGTCGGCCACCTGCGCCCGGGAAGCGAGTACGCCGCGCGCTTTCCCGCGCAGTCGCCGGCGGACGGCGCGCGCATTCCGCGCCTGGCCGAGCTGTTCGCCCTGGTGCGCAAGGCCGGCAACCAACACGTGCGCTTCAACATCGAGACCAAGATTTCGCCCGCCGCGCCGGCGGAGACGCTGCCGCCGGAAGCGTTCGCGCGCGCGCTGATCGCCGAGATCCGCGCCGCCGGCCTCGCCGAGCGCAGCGCCGTGCAGTCGTTCGACTGGCGCACGCTGTACGTCGTCGAGCGCGAAGCAGCCGAGATCGCCACCGTCTACCTCACCGGCCGGCGCCGCGGCGCCTCGCAGCCGCAGGCGGTGCATGCGGCAGGCGGCCGCATCTGGTCGCCAAACTACGAGGAGCTCGATTCCGTGTCGCTGGCCGAAGCGCGCAAGCTCGGGCTCAAGATCGTGCCCTGGACCGTGAACGAGCCCGGCTTCATCGAGCGCCTGCTCGCGCTGAACGTGGACGGCGTCATCACCGACTATCCCGAGCGGGTGCGCGCCGAGCTGCAGCGACGCGGCATGCCGCTCCCCGTGCCCACACCGGTGGAGCCCTGAGGGTGCCGCCGGTCACCGGGGCGCTGCTCGGCGCCAACATCCTCGTCTTCATGCTGCAGCTCGCGGGCGGCCTGCCGCTCGCCGAGAACTTCGCCCTGTGGCCGCCGT
>JAOTWE010000338.1 GCA_029863065.1 Betaproteobacteria bacterium | reverse complement strand
GATTGCTTGAACAGGTTGGCGCGGCCTGCCTTTTTCAGCTTCGTCAGCAGCTGCGAGTAGTAGAAGCGATACGGGCTCTGCGCGCCGCAGCCATACGCCCTGGCCTTCTTCGCGTCGTCGCCCACGAACACCGTCTTCGCCACGCGCCAGTTCGCCGGGTCGGCGGGGCGCCCGCCTTCCTTACAGCCGTCGGCGTAGCGGCCCCAGTGCGACTTCACCCACTGCGGCAGCAGGAAGTTGGCCGAGATCGGGTCCCAGCCGCGCGCCGCCGCCGCCGTCACGCCCTTGGAGAAAGGCTCGACGGCGGTGACCACGATCGGCGGGTGCGGCTTCTGGAAGGGCTTGAGCATGACGCCCTGGCCGATGTCGAGGATCTGCGTCTTCGCCGTGGAGACGTTCCAGATCTCGCCCTTGATGTCGTACGGCGGCTCGCCCGCCCAGATGGCGAGCACGTGGTTGATGCACTCGAGGAAGATCTTGCCGCGGTCCTTGCCCAGGTTCTCGAACACTTCCATGTCCGAAGGCAGCCCGCCCGGGCTGATGCCCATGATGAAGCGGCCCTCGAGCAGGGTATCGAGCATCGCCACCGTGGTGGCGACCGTCACCGGGTGCGAGTTGGAGAGGTTCAGCGTGCCGGTGCCGAGCTTGATGCGCTTGGTGTCGTGCACCAGCGAAGCGAGGAACGTGGCGCAGGAGGTGATCGACTCGGCGGCGTCGGTCGCGTGCTCGCCGACGAAGGCCTCGGCGTAGCCGAGGCGGTCGCACATCAGGATCGCCTCGCGGTCCTCGCGCAGCGTCTCCACCCACGGGCGTCCCGGCGGGTGCAGCGGCATGGTGAAGTATCCGAGCTTCATCGGGGAGGTCGCGGCCGAGTTTAACCCACGAGGCGCGTGACGCGCCCGTGCAGCGCGCGTCCGAGCGCCGCTTCGCAGAAACGCGCCGTCTCGAGCAGCCCGTCGAGGTCGATGCCGGTGGCCACGTCCATCGACTCGAACAGGGTGACGAGGTCCTCGGTGCACACGTTGCCGGTATGGCCCTCGCCGTACTGCAGCTTCGCCGGATGCCCGCCCACGCCGCCGAAGGAGGAATCGAACAAGCGAATGCCGGCTTCGAAGGCAGCCACACAATTGACGAGTCCCGTGCCGCGGGTGTCGTGGAAGTGCGCGATCGGCGTTGCGCCCGCGGGCAGGTGCGCGACCATGGCCTTCACCGCCTTCGGCGTGGCGAGCCCGGTAGTGTCGCCGAGCGCGACGTGCGTGACGCCGAGCGCGACGAAACGCGCCACGTCCTCGGCCACCACGCCCGGGTCGACTTTGCCTTCGAACGGGCAGCCGAAGGCGACCGAAACCGTGCCCACCAGCCGGAAGCGCTTGCCCGCGAGGCGCACCATCGCCTCCACGTTCGCCCATTGCTCGGCGCGCGTGCGGTTGAGGTTCTTCTGCGTGTGCGCCTCGCTCGCCGAGACCAGCAGGCTGATCTCGTTGGCGCCGAACCCGGCGCCGAGGTCGGCGAGCGCGCGCTCGACCGCCTTCGGGTTGGCGCAGGTCGCCTTGTAGTAGGTACCTTCACGCCGCGGCAGCGAACGCAGCAGCTCGCTCGCGTCGGCGAACTGCGGCACGACCTTCGGGTTGGAATAGGAGGTGGCCTCGATGCGGGAAAACCCCAGCGCCGCGAAGCGCTCGACGAGGCGCCGCTTCACCTCCGTCGGCACGAACGCGGGCTCGTGCTGCAGCCCGTCGCGCGCGAAGCACTCGCACAGGGTCACCGCGGCCATTGTTGACATAATCAACTATCCGGCGCTAGGCTGTCAACGATGCAGACCGTCATCGAGCCGCGCGACGAGCGCACCCAGCCGACGCGCATCGTGCCCGGCTATCCGCAGACGCCGTGGCGCAACCCGAAAGAGCCGCTCGTGCGGCGCGCGCCCACGCTCTCCGAGCTCACCGGGCCCGCGGAAGTGGCGAAGCGCGTGCAGCTCCTGGGCGGCGACATCGCCGGCCACGGCGCGCAGCAGGCCATCGGCCAGCTCATGCACCTGCGCCTGCAGGTGGTGGACGAGGACGACGCGCCGGTCGGCGGCAGCGTGGTCGAGGTGTGGCAGGCGAACGCCGCCGGGCGCTACATCCACCCGAACGACGACGACCACGCGCCCGTGGACGCGAACTTCTACGGCGCGGCGCGCCTCGCCACCGACGCCGACGGCCGGCTCGAGCTGCGCACGGTGAAGCCGGGCGCCTATCCGGTGCCGACGAACGACGGCTGGTGGCGCCCGCCGCACATCCACTTCTCGGTGTTCGGGCGCGTGTGG
>JAOTWE010000099.1 GCA_029863065.1 Betaproteobacteria bacterium | reverse complement strand
CGAGCGCCTGGGCTCCAGCCGGCCCGAGAAAGTGCACCTCCGTTGCGCTCTTCAGGGACGGCGCGTCCTTCGGCTGCACCTGCGCCGCAACCTCGATGCTCCCGGCGTCGAGCAGCGCCGCAAGCGGCGTGCCCGGCGCGGCGAGCTCGCCCACCCGGCCTAGCCGCTCGCGCACGATGGCGGCGAACGGCGAGCGCACCACGCACTTGCCGACGGCTCGCGAGGCCTCGGCGAGCTGGACCTCGGCCTGCGACAGGTCGGCGCGCAGCACGTCGGCCTCGGTGACGCGCGCGGCAAGCGCATCCTCGGAGATGAAGCCCTGCGCGCTCAACTCCCGCGCGCGGCCCAGCTGCTGCTCGGCGAGCGCCAGGCGCGAGCGCACTGCGGCGATCGCGGCGCTGGCGCGCTGGCGCGAGAGCTCATAGTCACGGCAGTCGATGCGCGCGATCACGGCGCCGCGCTCCAGGAGGTGACCGACCTCGACCGGCACCGACTCGATGCGGCCGGCGATCTCCGCCGCGATGCGCGATTCATTCAGCGACACGACCTGCGCCGCGGCGTCGCGCTCGGGATAAATCGCCACCGCCGCCAGCGGCTTGACGCTCGCGGCGGGCGCATCCTGCGCCGCCGCCGGCATCGCGGCGAGCAGCGCGGCGAGAAAGGTCGGCAAGACGCGCATGGGAAGGTGCATCCGGGTAACCGTCTGGTGCAGCGCAATGTTAGCAGGGCGGGCCCCGCCATTCTTGTATCCAGGAGCACTTTGCAGTAGCGTAGCAACCTTACGCGGGGGTCCTGGGCGGACGTGTTTGAAACGCACACCCGGGTGAGAGAGTCCCTTTGAACCTGATGCGGGTAATCCCGCCGAAGGAAGCGCTATGAACGCCAATCCGAAATTCCTGGCCGCCACCGCCCACGTCGACGAGGCGGCGGTCAAGCCTTTGCCCAATTCGCGCAAGGTCTACGTGGAAGGCACGCGCCCGGACATCCGCGTGCCGATGCGCGAAGTCTCGCAGGCCGACACGCCGAGCATGTTCGGCGGCGAGCAGAATCCGCCGGTGTTTGTCTACGACTGCTCGGGGCCTTATACGGATCCGGCGGCGCGCATTGACATCCGCTCGGGACTCGCGCCGTTGCGCCAGCCATGGATAGAGGCGCGCGGCGACACCGAAGTGCTGCCCGGACCGTCGTCGCGCTACGGCGTGGAGCGCCTGAACGACCCGAAGCTCGCCGAACTGCGCTTCAACCTGAAGCGGGCTCCGCGCCGCGCCAAGCGCGGCATGAACGCCTCGCAGATGCACTACGCGAAGAAGGGCATCGTCACTCCGGAAATGGAGTTCATCGCGCTGCGCGAGAACCTCGAGCGCGAGCGCTACGTCGAAAGCCTGAAAGCGACCGGCAAGACCGGCGAGAAGATGCTCGAACTGCTCATGAAGCAGCACCGCGGCGAGAGCTTCGGCGCCGCGATTCCCGACAGCATCACTTCGGAATTTGTGCGTTCCGAAGTGGCGCGTGGCCGCGCCATCATCCCGGCGAACGTCAATCACCCGGAATCCGAGCCGATGATCATCGGCCGCAATTTCCTGGTGAAGGTGAACGCCAATATCGGCAACTCGGCGGTGTCTTCGGGCATCGGCGAAGAGGTGGAGAAGATGACCTGGTCGACCCGCTGGGGCGCCGACACGGTGATGGACCTGTCCACCGGCAAGCACATCCACGAGACGCGCGAGTGGATCGTGCGCAACGCCCCCGTGCCCATCGGCACGGTGCCGATCTACCAGGCGCTGGAGAAGGTGGACGGCAAGGCCGAGGAGCTGACCTGGGAAATCTACCGCGACACGCTCATCGAGCAGGCCGAGCAGGGCGTGGACTACTTCACCATCCACGCCGGGGTGCTGCTGCGCTACGTGCCGCTCACGGCGAAGAGGATGACCGGCATCGTCTCGCGCGGCGGCTCGATCATGGCCAAGTGGTGCCTTGCGCATCACCGGGAGAGCTTTCTCTACACGCATTTCGAGGATATCTGCGAGATCATGAAGGCCTACGACGTGAGCTTCTCGCTCGGCGACGGCCTGCGGCCCGGCTCGGGCTATGACGCCAACGACGAGGCGCAGTTGTCGGAATTGCGCACGCTCGGCGAGCTGACGAAGATCGCGTGGCAGCACGACGTGCAGGTGATGATCGAGGGCCCGGGGCACGTGCCGATGCAGCTCATCAAGGAGAACATGGACATCCAGCTGAAGGAGTGCCACGAGGCGCCCTTCTACACGCTGGGGCCGCTCACCACCGACGTCGCGCCGGGCTACGACCACATCACCTCCGCCATCGGCGCCGCGCAGATCGGCTGGTACGGCACGGCGATGCTGTGCTACGTCACGCCCAAGGAACATCTCGGCCTGCCGAACAAGAAGGACGTGAAGGACGGCATCATGGCCTACAAGATCGCGGCGCACGCGGCCGATCTCGCCAAGGGGCACCCGGGCGCGCAGATCCGCGACAACGCGGTGTCCAAGGCGCGCTTCGAGTTCCGCTGGGACGACCAGTTCAACCTCGGCCTCGACCCGGACACCGCCAAGGACTTCCACGACGAGACGCTGCCCAAGGACTCGATGAAGGTGGCGCACTTCTGCTCCATGTGCGGGCCGCACTTCTGCTCGATGAAGATCACGCAGGACGTGCGCGAGTACGTCGAGAAGGGCATGCAGGAGAAGTCGATCGAGTTCGTGCAGAAGGGCGCCGAGATCTACCAGAAGTCGTGAGCGGCGAAAGCCTGCTCCTGCCGCTGGGCAAGATCGCGCTGGCGGTCGCGATCGGCGTGCCGCTCATCGTGTATTTCGCGCAGGACGGGCTGATCTTCATGCGCCAGCCGGTGGCGGAAGCGCGCCGCGCCGAGATCGCGCGCACCCTTCCCCAGGCCGAGAGCGTCTTCGTCACCGCGGCCGACGGCGCGCGCATCCATGCCTGGCATTTCAAGTCGGGGCCGCAGCTGGTGCTGTACTTCGGCGGCAACGCCGAAGAGGTGTCGTGGATGCTGGAAGCGGTGCGCGCCGAGACACCCGGCGTGTCCTGGCTCCTCGTGGACTACCGCGGCTATGGCCAGAGCGACGGCGCGCCTACGGAGAAGGCGCTGGTCGCCGACGCGCTCGTGCTGTACGACCATGCGGCGAAGCTGCCGGGGGTCGATCCGAAGCGCATCTACGCCTTCGGCCGCAGCCTCGGCAGCGGCGTGGCCGTGGCGCTCGCCGCCCAGCGTCCGCTCGCCGGGCTCGTGGTCGTCAACCCGTTCGACAGCCTCGCGGCGGTGGCCAAGCGCTATTACTGGTACGTGCCGGTGGACCTGCTGCTGCGGCACCGCTTTGATTCGATCGCGCTTGCGCCGCAGCTCAATGCGCCGCTGCTCTGCCTCATCGCCGGGCGCGACGAGGTGATTCCGCCCGAGCACGGCGAGCGGCTGTATGCGGCCTGGGGCGGAGCGAAGAACAAGATCCTCCTCGAGGACGCGGGCCACAACACGACCGACGCGCACCCGCAGTTCTGGCCGCCGATCCGCCGGTTTCTGGAAGCGCGATGACCGACATTGCGCTCCTGCAGGCTTTGATTCTCGGCCTGGTCGAGGGCCTGACCGAGTTCCTCCCCATCTCGAGCACCGGCCACCTGATCCTCGCGGGCGACCTGCTCGGCTTCAACGACGAGCGCGCCAAGGTCTTCAACGTGGCGATCCAGACCGGCGCCATGCTCGCGGTGGTGTGGGAGTACCGCGCGCGCGTCTTCAGCGTCGACCGGCAGCTGTATCGCAACCTGATCGTCGCCTTCATCCCTGCCGCGGTGCTGGGGCTCCTTTTTGGCGGCATGATCAAGCAGTTCCTGTTCTCGCCCGTGCCGGTGGCGCTCGCCTTCATCGTCGGCGGGCTGGTCATCCTGTGGGTGGATCGCGGCGCGCGCGTTGCGCGCGTGCATTCGACGCGAGCCATGACCTGGAAGGACGCGCTAAAGGTCGGCTGCGCGCAGTGCTTCGCGCTCATCCCGGGCACCTCGCGCTCCGGCGCCACCATCATCGGCGGCATGCTGTTCGGTCTGTCGCGGCCCGCGGCGACCGAGTTCTCGTTCTTTCTCGCCGTGCCGACGCTGGTGGCCGCCGGCAGCTACGACCTGTGGCGGCACCGGAGCCTGTTCTCGATCGACGACCTCGGCATGTTCGGCGTCGGCCTGGCGGTGTCGTTCGTCTCGGCGTTCGTCGTGATCCGCTGGCTGGTGCGCTATGTCGCCACGCACGACTTCCGGCCGTTCGCCTGGTACCGCATCGCGTTCGGCGTCGTCGTGCTCGCCACTGCCTACTCGGGAGCGGTGGAGTGGTCCGCGCCCTAGCCCTGGACCCAGGGCAACCCGGCCTTGCGCCAGCCGCCGAGAGTGCCGCGATGCTGCGCGGGGTCCCTGTCCCCCTCGAAACCCTCAAGCACGTTGTAGGAATCGGGCCATCCGGCCCGCGCCGCGGCCGCTGCCGCCCAGTGGGAGCGAACGGCAGAACGGCACAGGAACATCAGCGTCTCGTCGGGCTCGACCGCCTGCGCGAGCTGCGCGAGGAAATCGGGATTCCGTACGTTGCCCGGGTAGGTCTGCCACTCCACCAGCACACTGCCGGGCACGGCCCCCACGTACAGCAATTCGGGCCTGGTACGCACGTCAACAAGTTTCGCACCGGCCCGCATGAGCCCAAAGGCCTCGGCCGGAGTCAGTGCGCCGGCATAGGGCAGCGTGAGTTGCTGCGCGCGCTCCGCCGCCCGGCGTTTGATCTCGGCGATTTCTACAGCGGCCGTCATTGTTGCTCTGCATTATAGGAGTTCAAGGCCGGTGCATCCCGGGCACCAGCACGGTGCCGGCGACGCAAAAATGCACCAGCATTGTGCGATTGCATGATTTAGAATTCCCGCCACATGGCGTAGCAGGGGCGAAATCGGGGAGACCGCCTCGTGGCATGAAACCTGCTCCAACCTGCGCGTCGGGCCGCCTCGAGCGGCCGTATCCCATTGCACAAACTCAGGAGATCTGCAGATGTCCATGACGGCCGATGACGTCTTGAAAATGGCGAAGGACAAGGAGGTCAAGTTCGTCGACTTCCGCTTCACCGACACTCGCGGCAAGGAGCAGCACGTGCAGGTGCCGGCAAGACACTTCACGAAGGAAAAATTTGAGGCGGGCCACGCTTTCGACGGCTCCTCGATCGCGGGTTGGAAAGGCATTCAGGCCTCGGACATGCTGCTGATGCCGGATCCTTCCAGCGCGCGCATGGACCCGTTCGCCGACGAAGCGGTGCTCAACATCAGCTGCGATGTCTACGAGCCGACCGACGGCAAGCCGTACGATCGCTGCCCGCGCGGCATTGCGCGGCGCGCCGAGGCCTTCCTCAAGTCGAGCGGATTGGGCGATACGGCGTTCTTCGGTCCGGAGCCGGAATTCTTCATCTTCGACGGCGTCACCTGGAGCGTCAACATGTCCGGCTGCTTCGTGAAGATCAAGTCGGAGGAAGCGCCCTGGTCGACGGGCATCGACTACGAGTCGGGCAACATGGGCCATCGCGCGCCGGTGAAGGGCGGCTACTTTCCGGTGCCGCCGCAGGATAGCCTCATGGACGTCCGCAACGCGATGTGCCTCGCGCTCGAGCAGCAAGGCGTGGAGGTCGAAGTGCACCACCACGAGGTGGCCGCGGCCGGCCAGTGCGAGATCGGCACACGCTTTGCGCCGCTCGTGCAGCGCGCAGACTGGATGCAGATTCTCAAGTACACGGTTTGGAACGTGGCCGCGTCCTACGGCAAGACCGCGACCTTCATGCCGAAGCCCGTGGTCGGCGACAACGGCTCGGGCATGCATGTGCACCAGTCGGTGTGGAAGGGCGGCCAGAATCTGTTCGCGGGCAACGGCTATTCCGGGTTGTCGGAGTTCGCGCTGTTCTACATCGGCGGCATCATCAAGCATGCCAAGGCCCTGAACGCCATCACCAATCCGGGCACCAACAGCTACAAGCGCCTGGTGCCGGGCTTCGAGGCGCCGATCAACCTCGCCTACTCGGCGAAGAACCGCTCCGCGTCCTGCCGGATCCCGTACGTCTCGAACCCGAAAGCGCGGCGCGTCGAAGTGCGCTTCCCCGATCCCACGGCCAACGCCTACCTCGCGTTTGCGGCGATGCTGATGGCGGGGCTGGACGGCGTGCAGAACAAGATCCACCCCGGCGATCCGATCGACAAGAACATGTACGACCTGCCCCCGGAAGAGGCCGCCAAGGTGCCGCACGTCTGCGCCTCGCTCGAGGAAGCACTCGCCAGCCTGGAAAAAGATCACGCCTTCCTCACCAAGGGCGGCGTGTTCTCGGAGGATTTTCTCGAGTCCTACATGGCACTCAAGGAAGAGGAGCTCACGCGTTTCCGGGTGACCACGCACCCGGTCGAATTCGACATGTACTACTCGTCGTAAGCCCGGCTTCGGTTTGCGCCGTGCATGGGGGACGGGCTTGCCCGTCCCCTGTTCATTTCTGGTATGTTATTGATCGTGCGCCGATTTTTTATGTTGCTGGGTTTCGCGCTGAGCGCCGTGGCGGCACTTGCGCAGGCACAGGGGACCCAGGAGATCACCATCTGGAGCTGCCGCGACAAGGACGGGCGCACGCACGTCACCAATCTCAGGGAAGACACCAGCGGCATGGACTGTCGCATCGTGCAGCAGACGCGTGTGCAAGTCATGCCGGCGCCGACCAACAAGCCCGCGGCCAAGGCGGCACCGGGCAGCTTTCCCAAGGAGGACTCAGAGGCGCGCGCCTCGGCGCGCGAGCGCCAGCGCGAGATCCTCGAGCGCGAGCTCGAGCAGGAGCAGACCCAGCTCGAGCGGGCGCGCAGGGACCTCGAGGAGCAGGAGTCCGTACGCTACGGCGACGAGCGCAACTACGCCAAGGTGCTTGAGCGGCTGCAGAAATACAAGGACGCCGTGGAACTGCACCAAAAGAACGTCGAATCGCTCAGGCGCGAGCTGACCAACCTGTTCCGGTGAGCGCGGCGGCCTCACCCGTGGCCGCAAACTTCGCCGGCCTGGAGTTCCTGGCTACCGCCGTGGTCGTTCTGGACGAGCACGCGGCGGTGCGCTTTGCCAACCCGGCGGCCGAGAATCTGCTCGGCGTCGCGGCGCGAAACCTCGTCGGGCAGGCGTTCCTGCCGCTGTTCGAGGGCGACGCGGCACTGGAAAAGGCGCTCACCGACGCGTTCGTCACGCATTGGGACTATTCGGCGCAAAACGTCAGCTACCTGCGTCCCGGGCGCGAGCCGCTGCCGCTCGCCTGTGTGCTGACGCGCATCGACGTGCCCGGGATGCCGCTGCTCGCGGAGCTGCGCCCGATCGAGCAGCAGCTGCGACAGGCGCGCGAGGAGCGGCTGGTCGGCGAGCAGCAGGCCAATCGCGAGCTGATCCGCAATCTGGCGCACGAAATCAAGAACCCGCTCGGGGGGCTACGCGGCTCGGCGCAGCTCCTCGAGAGTGAGCTCGACCGCCCCGATCTGCGCGAGTACACGCAGGTGATCATCCAGGAAGCCGACCGCCTGCAGACGCTGATGGACCGGCTGCTCACGCCGCACCGCCGGCCGCGGATCAGGCCGCTCGGCATCCATGAAGTCCTGGAGCGCGTGCGCAGTCTCGTACTGGCGGAATTCGCTACCGGCATCGTCATCGAATGCGATTACGACCCTAGCCTGCCCGACCTCGAGGGCGACAAGGAGCAGCTCATCCAGGCAGTGCTGAACGTGGTGCGCAACGCGGCACAGGCCATAGCCGGCAGCGGCGGCGCGGGCGGCATTACGCTGCGTACACGCGCCCTGCGCCAGGTCACGCTGCTCAAGCAGCGGCACAGGCTGGCACTAGAATTGCAAGTGATCGATGACGGGCCCGGCGTTCCTGAGGACATCCGGGAGAAGATATTCAACCCCCTGGTTTCGGGGCGGGACGGCGGCAGCGGCCTGGGCTTATCGCTCGCGCAGACCTTCGTCCACTACCACCGGGGAGTCATCGAGTGCGACAGTCGCCCCGGCCGCACCGTTTTCAGGATTGTGCTGCCGCTGACATGAAGCCGGTCTGGATCGTCGACGATGATCGCTCGATACGCTGGGTTTTCGAGAAGGCGCTCGGCCGCGAGGGCATCGCCTACAGCTCCTTCGCGTCCGCGCAGGAGGCGCTGGATGCGCTGAGCGGTGGCGCGCCGCAGGTCCTGGTGTCCGACATCCGCATGCCCGGACCCTCGGGACTCGAACTGCTACACACGGTGAAGCAGCAGCACCCGGCAGTGCCTGTGATCGTGATGACCGCGTATTCGGACCTGGAGTCGGCAGTGGCGGCCTTCCAGGGCGGTGCGTTCGAATACCTGCCCAAGCCCTTCGACGTCGACCAGGCGGTGGAATTGATCCGCCGCGCGCTCGAGGAAAGCCAGCGCGATGAAGCGGTCGCGGAGCCTCTGGCCGAGGCGCCGGAGATTCTCGGCCAGGCGCCGGCGATGCAGGAAGTGTTCCGTGCCATCGGCCGGCTTTCGCAGTCCAGCGCCACGGTGCTCATCACCGGCGAGTCGGGTTCAGGGAAGGAACTCGTGGCGCGCGCGCTGCACCGTCACAGTGCACGCGCCTCTCGGCCGTTCGTCGCCATCAATACCGCGGCCATGCCCAAGGACCTGCTCGAGTCGGAACTCTTCGGGCATGAGCGCGGCGCGTTCACCGGTGCCCAGGCGCAACGCCGCGGCCGCTTCGAGCAGGCCGAGGGCGGGACGCTGTTCCTCGACGAAATCGGCGACATGCCGGCCGAGCTGCAGACGCGGCTATTGCGCGTGCTTTCGGAAAACAGCTACTACCGCGTCGGCGGGCACCAGCCGATCAAGGCCAACGTGCGCGTGATCGCGGCCACGCACCAGAACCTCGAGCACCGCGTGCGCGAAGGCGCGTTCCGCGAAGACCTCTACCACCGGCTGAACGTCATCCGCATCCGCCTGCCTTCGCTCAAGGAACGCCGCGAGGACGTGCCGCTGCTCGTGCGCCACTTTCTCGCGCGCAGCGCGCAGCAGCTCGGCGTCGAAGGCAAACGGATCTCGGACAGCGCCGTCGAACACCTGTCGCGGCTGGACTTTCCTGGCAACGTGCGCCAGCTCGAAAACCTGTGCCACTGGCTGACCGTGATGGCACCCGGCCAGGTGGTGGAGCTCGGCGATCTGCCCGCGGAATTTCGCGATCCGGGCGCGTCGGCGGCGGCGAGCGACTGGGTGGCCGCGCTCGAGCAGGAGGCCGAGCGACGCCTCGCGCGCGGCGAGACGGGAATCCTCGACGCGCTCGGCCGGCAGTTCGAGCGCAGCCTGATTCAGCGCGCGCTCGCGCGCACCGGCGGGCGGCGCATCGAGGCGGCGAATCTCCTCGGCATGGGCCGCAACACGATCACGCGCAAGATCCAGGAGCTCGGCGTCGAAGGCGGCGCCGAGGAGGAGAAGTAGGAGAAGTAGGGTGGGCCCTGGCCCACCCTACAGTCACTTGCGGCGGTTTTCCGCCAGCTGCGCGTCGACCAGCGAGACGACTTCGTCGAGCACCGCGGAGCGCATGCCCTTTTGCGCCGCGATCACCTGCACCAGGCGATCGACCCGCTCGATGTAGGGGGCGCCACCGTACAGTGCGCGCGCGGCCGAGGACGGGCCGGTGAGGCCGTTTGCGGCCGCTGCGTACTTCTCGAACGGCACCAGGTCTTTCGCGTCCGCGCCGAGCGAGGTGCATAGCTCGACCACCCAGGTATATACCGCGCGCGAGGCGTCGATGTCGGTATGCACCGCTTCCTTGATCGAGCGGATGCCCTGCCGGGTCACGCAGCGATAGTTGCCCGCCATCAGCATCGCCCACTTGGCGAGCGGCACGAATACCGAGTCGTGCACCTTCAGTTTCACGGGGAGCTCGATTCTCTCGGTGCCGGTGTCGAAGCGCGCCGCCTCGATGTCCGCTTCCAGGCGCCGCAGAATCGCGGTGTGCGCTTCGGAGGGAAAGCGTGCCGACTTGAAGTTGGTCGGCAGCCGCACCTGCAGCACGTTCACTTTTTCTTCGGGCGGGCGGGACGCCTGTGGGTCGGGGCTGCACAGCGTCATGAAGGCCGGATCGAAGCTGTCCCACACCGTGGGATCCGTATAGCAATCGCGGCAGGCCGCGGCGTTAACGCCGGGGATCCGCGCCAGATAAGGCAAGGGCGGCATGTTCATGATCGACATGCAGGGCACCTTTGACTTCGCCACCGCGTCGAGCAGCTCACGCACGCCGCTCGAGCGG
>JAOTWE010000098.1 GCA_029863065.1 Betaproteobacteria bacterium | reverse complement strand
TAGGCATGCAGCACCGTCGAGCGGTGGCCGAAGAGCACGCCCTTCGGGTTGCCCGTCGTGCCGGAGGTGTAGCACAGCGCCGCCGCCGTGCGCTCGTCGAACGACGGCCACGCGAAGCGATCGTCCTGCTCTTCCATCAATTCCTCGTAGCACAGCAGCTTCGGGATCGAGGTCTTGGCCGGCATGTGCGCGCGGTCGGTGAGCAGCACGAAGTGCTTCACCGTCTTCAGCTGCGGCGCGAGCTTCTCCACCAGCGGCACGAAGGTGAGATCGAAAAACAGCGCCTGGTTCTCGGCGTGGTTGCTGATGTAGACGATCTGCTCGGCGAACAGACGCGGATTGATCGTGTTGATGATGGCGCCGATGCCGGAGATCGCGTAGTACAGCTCGTAGTGCCGGTAGCCGTTCCAGGCGAGGGTGCCGATGCGGTCCCCGGTCTTCACGCCCAGCGCCTGCAGGACCTTGGCGAGGCGCCGCGCGCGCGCATGCGCGTCGCGGTAGGTGTAGCGGTGCAGCTTCCCCTCGACCGTCTTCGACACGATCTCGGTATCGCCGTGATTGCGGTCCGCGAAGCGGATCAGGTCGGTGATCAGCAGCGGGACATCCATCATCAGGCCGTGCATGCGTCTGTCCTCCTCGTGCGAAAACTAACTTACTGTGCGCCGCCAAAGCCGGTCAAGCACTATCCGCCGCCACGACCGGGAGAGTAGAATTTCGCCCGTCCCCCAGGAGATTGCGCGACATGAGCGACGTGGCAGCGTATACGGTGCGCGACGGCATCGCCGTTATCACCCTCAACAATCCCCCCGTCAACGGCCTCGGCAACGCGCTGCGCGCCGGTATCGCCGAAGGCCTGGAGAAAGCCGACTCCGACCCCGACGTCAAGGCCGTGGTGCTGATCGGCTCGGCCAAGGCGTTCTCGGGCGGCGCCGACATCCGCGAATTCAATAAGCCCACGACCAAGCCGACCCTGCCCGAGGTCAACGACCTGCAGGACTCGATGCAGAAACCCCTGGTGGCGGCGATCGGCGGCTTCGCGCTCGGCGGCGGGCTCGAGCTCGCGCTCGGCTGCCACTACCGGGTGGCGCTGGAGAAGTCCGTGCTCGGCCTGCCGGAGGTGAAGCTCGGCATCCTGCCGGGCTCGGGCGGCACGCAGCGCCTGCCCCGCATCATCCCGGTGCACGAGGCGGCGCGCATGATGATCCTTGGCGACCCGATTCCGGCGAAGAAGGCGAAGGAGCTCGGCCTCGTCGACGAGATCGTGAGCGGCGACCTGCTCGAGGCCGGGGTCGCCTACGCGCAGAAGCTGGTGGCCGAGGGCAAGGGCACGCGGCGGGTGCGCGACATGCCGCCCAAGGTGGAGGGCGACCAGAAGACGCTGCTCAAGGCGGTGCCCGAGCAGGCGGCGAAGAGCGCCGGCGGCAACCCGGCGCCCGCCGAGATCGCCAAGTGCATCCACGCTGCCGTCACCCTGCCCTTCGACGAAGGCCGCAAGGTCGAGCGCGAGCGCTTCGAATACCTGGTGAACACTGTCGAGTCGAAGGCGCTGCGGCACATGTTCTTCGCCGAGCGCCAGACCTCGAAGATTCCCGACGTACCCGAGAGCACGCCGACGCGCGAGATCAAGAAGGCGGCCGTGGTCGGCGCCGGCACCATGGGCGGCGGCATCGCCATGAGCTTCGCCAACGCCGGCATCCCGGTGGTGATCGCCGACGTCTCGCAGGAGGCGCTCGACAAGGGCATGAAGAAGATCCGCGACAACTATGAGTCGACGGTGAGGCGGGGACGGCTCAAGCCCGAGGACATGGAGAAGCGCTATTCGCTGATCCAGCCGAGCGTCGACCTGAACGCCGCGCGGCCCGCCGACATCGTCATCGAGGCGGTATTCGAAAGGATGGACGTCAAGCAGGAGATGTTCAAGAAGCTCGACGCCATCATGAAACCCGGCGCCATCCTCGCCACCAACACCTCGACGCTCGACATCAACAAGATCGCCGAGGTCACCAAGCGCCCGCAGGACGTGATCGGCACGCACTTTTTCTCCCCGGCGAACGTCATGCGCCTGCTGGAAGTGGTGCGCGGCGAAAAGACCGCGAAGGACGTGCTCGCCACCACCATGAAGCTCGGCAAGAAACTGAAAAAGGTGCCGATCGTCTCCGGCGTGTGCGACGGCTTCATCGGCAACCGCATGATCGAGCGCTACTCGCAGCAGGCGGGGCTGCTGCTCGACGAGGGCGCGAGCCCGCAGCAGGTGGACGCGGCGCTGCAGAAGTGGGGCATGGCGATGGGCCCGTTCACCATGTCCGACCTGGCCGGCAACGACATCGGCTGGGACATCCGCAAGCGCCGCTACTACGAAAGGCCCGACATGGCGTACTCCAAGTTCGCCGACAAGGTGTGCGAACTGGGGCGCTTCGGGCAGAAAACGGGCACGGGCTTCTACCGCTACGAGCCGGGCAACCGCAAGGCGCTTCCCGATCCCGAGATCGACGCGCTGCTCGACAAGTACCGCAAGGAGCACGGCCTGCAGACGCGGGAAATCGCCGACGAGGAGATCGTCGGCCGCTGCATCTTTGCGCTCGTCAATGCGGGCGCCCGTATCCTCGAGGAGGGCATCGCGCTGCGCGCCTCCGACATCGACATGGTGTACCTCGCGGGCTACGGCTTCCCCGCGCACCGCGGCGGGCCGATGTTCTATGCCGACACCGTGGGCCTGCCCAAGGTGCTCGCCGCGATCGAGCAGTTCCAGAAAGGCTACCACGGCAAGCAGTGGCAGCCGGCGCCGTTGCTCGTCAAGCTCGCCAAAGAGGGCAAGCGCTTCAACGAATAGGAGACCCAGGCCATGACCGAGGCAGTGATCGTTTCGACCGCGCGCACGCCGCTCTGCAAGAGCTGGCGCGGCGCGCTCAACATGACGCACGGCGCGAAGATGGGTGGCCACGTGGTGCACGCGGCGCTCGAGCGCGCGAAAGTGGACGCCGACGAAGTGGAAGACGTGATCATGGGCTGCGCCACGCCCGAAGGCGCCACCGGCGGCAACATCGCGCGCCAGATCGCCGTGCGCGCCGGCTGCCCGGTGACGGTGCCCGGCATGACCGTGAACCGCTTCTGCTCCTCGGGGCTGCAGACCATCGCCCTCGCGTCGCAGCGCGTGCTCGCGGGCGAGGGCAAGGTGTTCGTCGCCGGCGGCGTCGAATCCATCTCGCTGGTGCAGAACGAGGCCAACAAGCACCACGCCCAGGACGAGTGGCTGCACCGCCACAAGCCCGAGATCTACTGGCCGATGCTGCAGACCGCGGAATACGTGGCGAAGAAGTACGGCATCGCGCGCGAGCTGCAGGACCGCTACGGCGCCCGCAGCCAGCAGCGCGCGGCCAAGGCGCGCGCCGAGGGCAAGTTCAAGGACGAGATCGCGCCGATCACCACCAAGATGAAGGTGATCGACAAGAACACCAACGTCGAGACGATGAAGGAAGTGACGGCGGAGCACGACGAGGGCATCCGCCCGGATACCACCTACGAGGGCGTGTCGCAGATCAAGCCGGCGATCGAGGGCGGCGTGATCGCCGCCGGCAACGCCAGCCAGTTCTCCGACGGCGCCTCGGCCGCGGTGGTGATGAGCGACAAGGAGGCGGCGAAGCGCGGCCTGAAGCCGCTCGGCGTGTTCCGCGGCTTCGCCGTGGCCGGCTGCGAACCGAACGAAATGGGCATCGGCCCGGTGTTCGCGGTGCCCAAGCTCCTCGAGATGGCGGGGAAGAAGGTCTCCGACATCGATCTGTGGGAGCTGAATGAGGCGTTCGCCGTGCAGGTGCTCTACTGCCGCGACAAGCTCGGCATCCCCGACGACCGCCTCAACGTCAATGGCGGCGCCATCGCCGTGGGGCACCCCTACGGCACGAGCGGCGCGCGCCTCGTCGGCCACGCGCTCATCGAAGGCAAGCGCCGCGGCGCGAAGCTCGTCGTGGTCACCATGTGCATCGGCGGTGGCATGGGAGCGGCGGGCCTCTTCGAAGTCGCATGAAAATCGCCATCGTCGGCTGCGGCGCGATGGGCTCGGTATACGCGGGCCTCTTCGCCTCGGCCGGGCACGAAGTGTGGGCGATCGACCGCTGGGCCGAGCACGTCGAGGCGATGAAGAAGAACGGCCTGCGGCTAGAAGGCAAGTCGGGCGATCGCACCGTCAAGGTGCACGCCACTACGGACGCGAAGGACGCGGGATTTTGCGACCTCGTGGTGCTCGCCACCAAGGCGATGCACGTCGCGCCGGCCGCGGAGTCGGTGAAGGCGCTCCTCGGCAAGGACACGCCGGTGCTCTCGATTCAGAACGGTCTCGGCGGCCCCGAAACGGCGGCCGGGATCCTCGGGCGCGAGCGCGTCATGGTTGGCGTGGTCGGCGGCTTCGGCGCCTCGATGAAGGGCCCGGGCCACGCGCATCACAACGGCATGGAGCTCGTGCGTCTGGGCGAATTCGGCGGGCCGATCACGCCGCGGCTGAAGAAGGTGGAGGAGACCTGGAGCGGCGCGGGCTTTCGCGTCAAGGTGTTCGACGACATCGACCAGCTGGTGTGGGAGAAGCTCATCTGCAATTGCGCTTACTCCGGGCCCTGCGCGCTTGCCGACGGCACGATCAGCCAGGTGATGAGCGACCCGGACCTGTCGAAGGTGTCCGCGAACTGCGCCGCCGAGGGCTACGCGGTGGCGATGAAGAAAGGCGTGAAGCTCGGCTTCACCGACCCGGTGGCCTACGTGCGCGACTTCGGCTCCAAGATTCCCAACGCTCGCCCCTCGGTGCTGCTCGACCTGATGGCGGGAAGAAAGTCGGAGATCGACGTCATCAACGGCTCGGTGCCGCGCGTCGGCAAGCAGGTCGGTGTCGCCGCCCCGGTCAACGAAACCGTCACGGCCCTGGTGAAAGCGAAGGAAGCGAAGCTCGGCTGCAGGTAACTTACTTCATTCCCTTCACCCGGAACGCCCGGATCGGCTGCGTGAAGCCCCGCAGCTGCAGCGGACCGACCGCTTCGGCCTCGACGGCGTCGCCCACGTTCGCGCAGGTGGCGGCATCGATGAGGATCTCGCCGCCGCTCGCCTGGCCGCACAGGCGCGCCGCGAGGTTCGGCACCGCGCCGATCGCCGCATACTCCCAGCGCTGCTCGAAGCCGATCACGCCCAGCGTCGCCTCGCCCTGGGCGATGCCGACGCCGAGCGTCACGTCGTGCCCGCGCCGCTCCCAGGCCTGCGCGATCGGCACGAACGCCTGCTGCAGGTCCATCGCCATGCGCACCGCCTTCACCGCCGAGCGCTCCACCGGAATCGGGTCGTTGAAGAAGATCATCACGCCGTCGCCGGCGAAGTGCTCGAGCGTGCCGCCGTAGCGCTCGACGAGATTGCCCATCGCCTGATGGTAGTCGGTAAGCAGATCCATCACTCTGTCGGGATCGGCGCGGTCCGTGAAGGCGGTGAAGCCGCGCAGGTCGAGAAACACCGCGGTGATCTCGCGCCGGTGCGGCTCGAGCATCTCGACGCCCCCGGCGATGATGGCGTCGGCCACGGGCGGCGAGAAGAAGCGCTTCATCTTCGCCAGGCGGTCGATCGCCGTCACCTGTTCCTTCACCCGCTCCTCCAGCCGCTCGTTCCATTCGCGCAGCTCGGTGGCCTGCCGGCGCACCTCGTCCTGCAGCACCTTGACGCGCAACAGCGAGCGCACGCGCGCGAACAGTTCCGCGTAGCGCACCGGCTTGGTGAGGAAGTCGTCGGCACCCGATTCGATGCCCTTGATGCGCTCGTCGTGGCCGTCGCGGTCCTCGAGCGAGGTGACCAGCACCACCGGCAGCAGCTCCGTGGCCGGGTCGCCCCGCAGGCGCTGGGTGAGCTCGTAGCCGTCGATGCCCGGCATGCGGATGTCGCAGATCACCAGGTCCGGCTTCATCTCGGCCACCTTCAGCAGCGCGGACTCGCCGTCATAGGCGCCGTCCACCAGGTAGCCGCGCGAGCGCAGCAGCTCGGAAAGCATCTCGACGTTCGCGCGCTGGTCGTCGACCACCAGGATGCGGCCGCGGCGCGCGGCGACGATCGATGCCATCAGAAGACGATCACGCCCCGCGCATTGCGCCCGGACTCGAGATCGGCGAACGCCTGTGGCGCCTCGTCAATGCCGTAGCGGTGCGTGATCAGCTCGTCCAGCTTGAGGCGTCCCGCCATGTAGAGCTGCAGCATGCGCGGGAAATCGATGCGCGGAATGCAGGAGCCGAAGTAGCTGCCCTGCAGGCTTTTTTCCTCGAACACCATGGTCATCGGCTTGAACGAGGTCGAATCCGTGGCCCGCGCCACGCCGACGATCACCGCCTTGCCGCCGCGGCGGATGGCACGGTACGCGGTCTCGGCGAGCGCGCCCGCGCCCACGCACTCGAACGCGTAGTCGGGGCCGCCGCCGGTCAGCTTCTTCAGCGCCTTGGCCGTGTCCTCGCCTGCCTTGGCGAGAATCGTGTCGGTGGCGCCGAAGCGCTTCGCCAGGTCGAGCTTCGCCGGCAGCGTGTCGATGGCAATGATGCGCTCGGCGCCGGCGATGGCCGCACCTTGCACCACGTTCAGGCCGACGCCGCCGCAGCCGAACACCGCGACGCTCGATCCCGGTTCCACTTTCGCCGTGTTGAACACCGCGCCCACCCCCGTGGTCACGGCGCAGCCCACCAGCGCCGCGCGGTCGAGCGGGATCTTGGGATCGATCCTGACGAGGTTGTCGACCGAAAGCGTGGCGTACTCCGCCATCACGCCGCAACCTGAGAAGATGCCGAGCGGCTTGCCGGCGGCGTCCTTGACGCGCGGCGTGCCTTCCGGCGGCGTGGTGAGCGCCTTGCCCTGCTCCACGCACAGCACCGGGCGCCCGCCGGCGCAGAAGCGGCATTTGCCGCACATGTAGATGAAGGAGGACACGACGTGGTCGCCGGCGGAAAATCCGCTCACGCCCTCGCCCACTTCGATGACCTCGCCGGCGCCTTCATGCCCGAGCACCAGGGGCGGCGGCAGGGCGATGGTGCCGTTCGTGGCCGAAAGGTCGGAATGGCAGACGCCACAGGCGGCGATTCTCACCATCACCTCGCCGCGCTTGGGCGAGTCGATGCTGATTTCCTCGACGACGACGGGTTTGTTCAGTTCGCGGCAGACGACGGCTTTGCCGGTGCGGGACATTCAATCTCTCCCATCTCTCTAACAGATCGTGGCGAGTATAGCGCCCAACGAAGCGGGTCGTTTCCCAGACCCGGGCGGTCGCTATGCGGGCGGAGGCGGCGGCGCCTTTCCACCAAGGTCGCGCAACAGCCGCAGCGCCATTCACGCCACGGTCAGTACGGCCGCGCCGAGAACGAACCAAAGCAGCCACGTCTTGGCATCGCCGGAATCGAACGCCGCGCGCACCCAGCCGGCAGGATCGGAGAGGAAGCCCTTCGAGGGACGAGCCAAGATTACCTCGCCGATCGTCGCGCGCGGCGCCGCAAGGACCTCGTCTTTCTTATAACCCGGCACGACGGACGCCACGGGCAACGCTTCTTCTCGCACTTCCTGCCTGCTAAGGGTCCGCGGCGGCCTTCGTTCTCGCTCACGCGGCCCGCTCGCCGTGCCGGGTGCGCTCGCGCACTTCCGCGGCGAGCGCCTCGGGCAGCTGGCGCAGCGCGGCCCGGTCGTATTCGCCCATCAGCGCCACCTGCACCCAGTTGCGGCTTGCCAGGTAGGCGCTGCGCCAGGCGATCTCGAATCCGCGCCGTGCCATCGCGGCACCGACCTCCGCGGCCGGCACGGCCTCCGGCAATGCAATGCTCGCCACGCTCGGGCTCGACGCCGCCTCCGGTGCGACCAGCGCGAACCCTTGCGCGCGCAGCGCCTCGCGCAGCCAGCAAGCGTCGCGTGCCGTGTTTCGAAATCTCGCTTCCCAGTCCGGACGCGCCAGCGCGGCGGCCAGCGCGGCGACGAGATTCGACGAATGCGTAAAGGGCACGCTGTCGCGGCGCAGCCAGTGCCCAAGGTCGAGATAGCGCGGCGTCGGCGGCACGGTGCGCGGCGCGGCGCCGTTCACGAGCACCGCGGCAAGCCCGGAATAGGCGGCGAGCCCTTTCGCGCTGCTCGCGCTCGCCAGCCAGACGCCGTCGAGACGCACCGGCACGGCACCGATCGAGCTTACGCAATCGAGGCATAGCGCCGCGCGCGCGCGCTCCGCACTTCGCTTCAGCGCGTCGAGATCGTTCAGGACCCCCGTGGACGTCTCGCAGTGCACGGCCCAGAGCCAGCCCGCGCCGCCGCGCGCCGCGGCTTCAGCAACCTGCGCCTCCGGAAACGGCTCGCCCCAGGGCAATCTGAGTTCCTCGAACTCCAGGCCAGCGCAGTGCGCCTGCTCGATGAGCCGCTCGCCGAACTCGCCGTTCGCCAGCACGAGGCCCCTGCCCGGTCGCGCGCGCAGCGCGATGGCCACCGCATCGTTGGCCAGAGTGCCGGTACCGACCAGGAGCGCCGCATCGCCTGCGCCCGTCAGCTGGCAGAGGGTGCGCCGCACGCGCGCGACACTGTCGACGAATTCACCGGAGCGGTGCGCGATGGCCTCGCCCGCCATCGCCGCGGCCGTCGCCGCCGACACGGCGACAGGGCCGGGCGTGAAGCGCGCCGGAGCCCGCGCTACCTGGGCGCCATCGGTGACGCCGAGCACGTCTCCGGCGCTCGCTTGCAGCCCCTCGAGGGACAGGAACATGGGCTGGAACTGCGCGTCGGGCGCGCCGACCAGCGGCCCGAACGGTTCGAAGCCGAGATGCCGGTAGAGCGCCAGCTGGCGCGTCGTGCCCGAGATCACCGCCAGGTCGTGGCCCGCCTGGACGCAGCGCTGCGCGGTGAACGCCACGAGGTCGCGCATCAGGACCCTGTGGCGGTGCTCGCGCCGCACGGCGAGCAGTCGCAGCTCGCACAGCGAGCGGTGCGGCGGCAGGTAGTCGTCGAGGCGCTCGAGTTTCTGGTCGAGGGAGAACGGCCGCCGCGCGCGCAGGGCGAGCATGCCGATCACCTCGCCGTCGCCTGCGAGCGCGATCGCGTACTCGTTTTCCGCATCGAAGCGATCGACGAGCAGCCGCTCCGGGTTCGGCGCGTGCTGCGGGATCTCCTCGACGAAGGTCTCGTAGTTGAGCCGGTGCACCTGCTCGCGCTCCGCCGGCGTTTCTGCAAGCTTGATGCGATACCGGTTCATCATCGCCATTCTCCACGCAGTTCCAGCACTTTAGCCTGCAAACCCTCCGGCGTCGCCGCGGCCGCCGCCACCGGCGCCGCGGCCGAAAAACCGATCTTCGCGAACGGCCGCATGCGCCAGGGCCGCGTCATCGCCGCGCCGCCCTCGCGCGAGAAGAAGCTCCCCCACAGCCCGCGCAGCGCGACCGGCACCACCGGCACCGGCGTTGCCTCGAGGATGCGCGTCAGTCCGGGCCGGAACGGATACATGTCGCCCGAATCGGTGATCTTGCCTTCCGGGAAGATGCACACGACGTCGCCTTCGCGCAGCGCCCGCGCCACCTCGGCGAAGGCGCGCTCCATCATTGCGGGGTCCTCCTTGGCGGAGGCAATCGGGATCGCCCTGCCGGTGCGGAACACGAAGTTGAGAACCGGCAACTTGAATACGCGATGGTCCATGACGAAGCGCACCGGCCGGCGCACCGCGGCGGCGATCACCAGGGCATCGACGAAGCTGACGTGGTTGGCGACGACCAGCGCCGGCCCTTCGTCCGGGATGTGCTCGAGGCCGCTCTTGTCCAGCCGGTACACCGAATGCACCAGCATCCAGACGAGGAAGCGCATCAGGAATTCGGGCACCAGCAGGTAGATGTAGAGCGCCACCGCGGCGTTGAGCAGCGCCGTGACGAGGATCAGATGCGGGATCGTCAGGCCGGCGGCGAACAGGCCGATGGCGAGCGCCGCGGCGGCCACCATGAACACGGCGTTGAGGATGTTGTTGCCGGCGATGATGCGCGAGCGGTGCGCCGGGTCGCTGCGCGTCTGGATGAGCGCGTACAGCGGCACGATGTAGAAGCCGCCGAACAGCCCGATCAAAAACAGATCGACCAGCATGCGCCAGTGCGACGGGTCGGCCGCGAACGCGGCGAGGTCCTGCGGCCCGTGCGGCGCATGCATCTCGGCGGCGAGCCACAGGTCGACGCCGAAGAGCGTAAGGCCGATCGAGCCGAAGGGCACCAGGCCGATCTCGACCTTGCGGCCCGAGAGCCGCTCGCACAGCAGCGAGCCCACGCCGATGCCCACCGAGAAGACGATCAGCAGCAGGGTCACCACGTGCTCGCTCGCGGCGAGCAC
>JAOTWE010000097.1 GCA_029863065.1 Betaproteobacteria bacterium | reverse complement strand
GTCAGCACCACGAGGTAGAGGAGCACGGACCCGATCGCCACCAGCATGCCGAGCAGCGAAAACAGCTGCAGCGGCACCAGCGAGAAGCCCGTCACCAGGTCGAAATTCAGCCGCAGCAGGCGGTAGAACGAGTACTTGGACAGACCCGCGCTGCGCTCCTCGTGGGCCACTTCCACCTCGGCCGGGTGTTGCGAGAAAGTGTAGCCAAGCGCGGGGATGAAGGTGCTCGCCTCGCGGCAGGCATTGATCGCCTGCACGACGTTGCGACCGTAGGCGCGCAGCATGCAGCCCTGGTCGGTCATGCGGATGTCGGTGATGCGCTCGCGCACGTGGTTCATCAGCCGCGAAGCGACGCGCCGGAAGGCGCTGTCCTCGCGCGTGCGGCGGTAGGAGCCGACATAGTCATGGCCCTCGTCCATTTTCGCGAGGAGCTTCGCGATCTCCTCGGGCGGGTTCTGCAGGTCGGCATCCAGCGTCACCACCGCTTCGCCGCGCGAGTGCGCGAAGCCGGCCATGATCGCCATGTGCTGGCCGAAATTGCCGGCGAGCAGCAGCACGCGCGTGACCTCGGGCCGCTGCTCGAACTGCGCGCGCAGGAGCCGCGGCGAAGCGTCGCGGCTGCCGTCGTCGACCAGCAGCAACTCGTAGCTCCGACCCAGAGCGTCGAGCGCCGGGTACAGGCGCGCGAACAGCGCCGGCAGCACCTCCTGCTCGTTGTACACGGGAATGACGACCGAGACGCGGGGCGCGCTCATGCCAGCGCCTTGCGCGCCGCCTCGCACACGCGCTCGACGTCCTCGTCCGCCATGGCGGGGAACAGCGGCAGCGTGACGATCGAGCGGCCGATGCGCTCCGCGTGCGGGAACTGCCCCTCGCGCCAGCCGAGCGCTCGGTACAGGGAGAAAAGGTGCATCGCGGGATAGTGCACGCCGGCGGCGACGCCCAGTTCGCGCATGCGGGCGATGAAGCCGGCGCGCGCCACGCGCTCGGGCAGCACCACCTGGAACATGTGCCAGTTGCAATTCCCGAAATCCGCGACCGGCAGTTCGCAGCCGAGCACGCGGTCCCAGCGCTCGAAGTACAGGCGCGCGAGCGCGCGGCGCCGCGCGGTGAACTCCTCGAGCCGCGCCAGCTGCCCCAGGCCGATGCGCGCCGCGATGTCGGTGAGGTTCCACTTGCCGCCGAGGACGTCGACCTCCATGCCGTCCTCGCCCGAGCGGGTCACGCCCTGCAGGCGCAGCTTCTCGCAGACACCGGCGAGCGACGCGTCGGGCAGCACCAGGGCGCCGCCTTCCCCCGTGGTCACGTTCTTGTTGGCGTGAAAGCTGAAGGCGACGAAATCGCCGAAGGCGCCGAGCCGGCGCCCGTTCCAGCTCGCGCCGAACGACTGCGCCGCGTCCTCGAGCACGCGCAGCGTGCGGCGCCGCGCGAGGTCATTCAGGCGGTCGCGATCCACCGGCAGGCCGGCGAGGTCGACCGGGATCAGGGCGCGCGTCGCCGGGGTCACCGCGGCCTCGGCAAGGGCAAGGTCGATGTTGCGCGTTCGCGGGTCGACGTCTGCGAACACCGGGCGTGCACCGACCTCCAGCACCACGTTGGCGGTCGCCACCCAGGAAAGCGGTGAGGTGATCACCTCGTGGCCGGGTCCGATGCCGGCGAGCCGCAGGCCGACTTCCAGCGCAGCGGTGCCGGAGCAGAACGTGCGCACCGCGCGGCCGCCGCAAAGGCGCGACAGCGCCGCCTCGAATTCCCGCACCTGCGGGCCGGAGGTGATCCAGCCCGAGCGCAGCACCTCGGCGACGCCGGCGATCGTCGCCTCGTCGATCGACGGGCGGGTGAACGGCAGCAAGGCCATCAGCTGCGTGCCACCAGGAACACGCCGACGACGATGAAGCCGATGCCGGTCAGCTTGAGCGCGGTGAGCGATTCGCCGAACAGGTACCAGGCGGCGAGCGCGTTCACGACGTAGCCGATGGAGAGCATCGGATAGGCGATGCTGACCTCGACGCGCGACAGCGCCATGATCCACACCACCAGGCTGACGACATAGCAGGCGACGCCACCGAGGATGAACGGCTCGAGCGCGAGGCGCAGGCCCACCGGGACGACGTTCGCCGCGGAGAACTCGAAATGTCCCACCGCGTTGGTGCCCGCCTTGAGCAGCAGCTGCGCCGCGGCGTTCAGCAGCACGCCGGCGAGGATCAGCGCGAAGCTGAGGGCGCTCATGGCTTGCATGCGATCAGGTAACGCGGGCTCGCGCCCAGCGCGCGCGCCTCGAGCCGGTACTCGGCGCGCAGCGCGTCGAACTCGTCGGGCGCGAAGGCGGCGCAGGCCGCGGGAGCGCCGCGCCATGCCGCGGCGAAATCCTCGAGCCGCGCGACGTACTTTCCCGGCTCCCAGGCGATCGCGCCCGCCAGCTCGTCGGTGACCGCCACCATGGTCACGGTCCTGCCCAGATAGAAAGGCAGCGTGTGGTCGTATTCGCGGACGGCGTAGAAGGGCGCATCGGCAGGCAGCCCGGGGCGGGCGAGTTCGACCGCATGATACGCGGAATACTGCGGCGACAAGGCGCCGTGCCCGAGCACCGTGAGCTGCGTGAACGCGAGGCCGCCGGCGGCGAGCGCGAGCACCGAGGCAAGGCCGCGGCCGCGCGCCGCGAGCCAGAGGGCGACGAGCGCCAGCGCCGCGAGCGATCCCCCCGCGGCCATGATCCAGGGGCGATACGGCTCGGGTAGCGTGGGCAACGCACGCGAAGCGGCAGCGGCAAGCACGATGAGGCCGATCAGCGCGGCGAGGGCCGATTGCGCCGCAAGCACCTGACGCGAGGCGCGCGTCAGCTGCGCGGCGACGAGCAGCGCGAGCGCCGGAAACATCGGCAGAATGTAGGACGGCAGCTTGGAGCCGGAAACGGAGAAGAACGCGAACACCACCACGCACCAGGCGAGGAGGAAGCGCAGCGGCTGGAAGTGCGCGGGCGGCGCGCGGCGCGCCGCCTGCCACAGCGCTGCGGGCAGCGACAGCAGCCAGGGCACGGCGCCCGCCGCCAGCACCGGGATGAAATACCAGATCGGCCCGACGTGCTGGTGCTGCGTGGTGAGGAAGCGCTCGAAGTGCTCGTGGACGAAGAAGAAGCGCGCGAACTCGGGATTGGCCGCGGACACGGCGACGAACCACGGCGCGGCGATGGCGAGGAACAGCGCGATTCCCGGAACGACATGCAGCCGCCTGAGCAGCGCCGCGTCGCGCTGCCAGGCGGCGTAGGCGAGCACCGCCGCCGCCGGCAGCGCGAGGCCGATCAATCCCTTGGACAGCACCGCCAACGCCATCGCCGCCCAGGCCGCGAGCATCCAGTCGCGGCGCGCGCGCGGCGCGGTGGCGTCGCTCTGCGCGATGGCGATGGCGAATACCGCCAGCGCGAGGAAGAACGACAGGCCCATGTCGAGGCTCACCACATGGGCGGCGAATACGTACATTGCGCTGCCGGCGAGCACCGTCGCCGCGTACACGCCGCCCGCGGCGCCGAGCAGCCGCCGGCCGGTGTAGTACGCGAGCAATACGCCGAGAAAGCCGGTGAGCGCCGTCCATAGCCGCGCGCTCCATTCGCTGATGCCCAGCACGGTGAAGGCCGCGGCCGTGGCCCAGTACTGCAGCGGCGGCTTCTCGAAATACTTGAAGTCGTTCACACGCGGCGTCAGCCAGTCGCCGCTCGCCACCATCTCGCGCGGGATCTCGGCGTAGCGTCCCTCGTCGGCCTTGAGCAGCCTGCGCTCGCCCAGGCCGCCGAACCAGGCGAGCGCCAGCGCGACGAGCAGGGCGGCGAGCGCGGCGCGCGGCAGTTCGCCGCTCACTCGAAGATCAACGCCGCGAGCACGCGGCGTTCCTCGGCCATCAGGATGTTGTAGGTGCGGCAGGCCGCCTGCACGTCCATCACCTCCAGGCCGATGCCGGCGCGCGCCAGCGGCGCGCTGAGCTGCGGGTGCGGAAAGCGCAGCCGGCGGCCCGTGCCGAGCAGCACGACCTCGGGCCCGAGCGCCGCGAGCCGCGCGAAATGATCTTCGGTGAGCGCCGCGAATGCGGCCAGCGGCCAGGCGGCGATGCGCTCGGGCTGCACGATGAGACTCGCCGCGTGGCGCTCGCCGTTCACCATGACGTAGCCTTCGCCGTAGCCGGTGAAAGTGTTGAGATGGGTGCGCGCGGAGGCGTGGAGTTTCACTGCTAGAATTCTACAATGCGTGAGTTTTCAAGGATCAAGCGCCTGCCGCCATACGTCTTCAACATCACCAACGAGTTGAAGATGGCGGCGCGTCGCCGCGGCGAGGACGTCATCGACCTGTCGATGGGCAACCCCGACGGGCCGACGCCGAAGCACATCGTCGACAAGCTGGTGGAGGCGGCGCAGCGCCAGGACACGCACGGCTACTCGGTGTCGAAGGGCATCCCCCGCCTGAGGAAGGCGGTGTGCGACTGGTACCGGCGGCGCTACGCCGTCGAATTCGATCCGGACGGCGAGGCCATCGTCACCATCGGCTCGAAGGAGGGGCTCGCGCACCTGATGCTCGCGACCCTCGACCGTGGCGACACGGTGCTGGTGCCCAATCCGTCGTACCCGATCCACATCTACGGCGCCATCATCGCCGGCGCCGACATCCGCTCGGTGCGCATGACGCCGGGCGTGGATTTCATCGCCGAGGTGGAGCGCGCCATCCGCGAGCTGATCCCGAAGCCGAAAATGCTGATCCTCGGGTTTCCCTCGAACCCGACGGCGAAGTGCGTCGAGCTCGATTTCTTCGAGCGCATCGTGGCGCTGGCGCGCGCGCACGACATGCTCCTGGTGCACGATCTTGCCTACGCCGACATCGTCTTCGACGGTTGGAAGGCGCCCTCGATCATGCAGGTCCCCGGCGCGCGCGACGTGGCGGTGGAATTCTTCACCATGTCGAAGAGCTACAACATGGCGGGCTGGCGCATCGGCTTCATGGTCGGCAACCGCGACCTGGTGCACGCGCTGGCGCGCATCAAGAGCTACCACGACTACGGCTCGTTCACGCCCATCCAGGTCGCCTCGATCGTCGCGCTCGAAGGCCCGCAGGACTGCGTCGAGGACATCCGGCTGACTTACCAGCGGCGCCGCGACGTGATGGTGAAGGGGCTGCACGACATCGGCTGGCGGGTCGAGAACCCGAAGGCGTCGATGTACGTGTGGGCGCAGATTCCCGACGCCTACGCCGCCATGGGATCGATCGAGTTCACCAAGCGCCTGGTTGAGGAGGCGCGGATCGCGGTGGCGCCGGGCATCGGCTTCGGCGACCACGGCGACGACCACGTGCGGATCGCCCTCATCGAGAACGAAGCCCGCCTGCGCCAGGCGCTGCGCGGCGTGAAGGAGATGTTCCGCAAGGACGGCCTGCTGCGCGGCGCGGCATGAAGGCGATCCACGCTGGGCTGCTCGGCATCGGCACGGTGGGCGGCGGCACCTGGGATGTGCTGAATCGAAACGCTGGCGAGATCCGCCGCCGCGCCGGCCGCGCGATCCGCATCGCGCGCGTCGCCGACAAGGATGTGAAGAAGGCGCGGCGCCTGGTCGACGGCAAGGCGCAGGTGACCGGCAGCGCCTGGGACGTGGTGCGCGCCCCGGACATCGACATCGTCATCGAATTGATTGGCGGCACCGGCATCGCCCGCGATCTGGTGCTGGAGGCGATCGCGAATGGCAAGCACGTCGTCACCGCCAACAAGGCCTTGCTTGCCAAGCACGGCAACCGCATCTTCGCCGCCGCGCAGAAGAAGGGCGTGATGGTGGCCTTCGAGGCCTCGGTGGGCGGCGGCATCCCGATCATCAAGGCGCTGCGCGAGGGGCTGGCGGCCAACCGCATCGAATGGATCGCCGGCATCATCAACGGCACCTCCAACTTCATCCTCTCGGAGATGCGCGACAAGGGCGTCGCTTTCGACGTGGCACTGGCTGACGCGCAGGCGCGCGGCTTTGCGGAGACCGACCCGACCTTCGACATCGAAGGCATCGATGCGGCGCACAAGCTCACGATTCTCTCGGCACTCGCGTTCGGCATCCCGATGCAGTTCGCGCGTGTCTACACCGAGGGCATCTCGAAGCTCACGCAGCAGGACATCGGCTATGCCGAGGAGCTCGGCTACCGCATCAAGCTGCTCGGCATCACGCGGCGCGCTGCAAAGGGCATCGAGCTCAGGGTTCATCCCACGCTGGTGCCGACGCGGCGCCTGATCGCCAACGTCGAGGGCGTGATGAACGCCATCCTGGTGAAGGGCGATGCCGTAGGGCCGACGCTGTACTACGGCGCGGGCGCCGGCGGCCAGCCCACGGCGAGCGCGGTGGTCGCCGACCTGGTGGACGTGACGCGCCTCATTACGGCCGATCCCGGGCACCGCGTGCCGCACCTCGCCTTCCAGCCCGACCAGCTCTCGGCGACCCCGGTTCTGCCGATGGGCGAAGTCCAGACTTCCTATTACCTGCGCCTGCACGTGCTCGACAAGCCCGGGGTGCTGGCGCGCATCACGCGCATCCTCGCCGACTCGCGCATCTCCATCGAAGCCATGGTGCAGAAGGAGCCGGCAGCGGGCGAGAAGCGCGTCGACATCGTCATGCTCACGCACCTGGCCATCGAGAAGAACGTCAACGCCGCCCTGGCACGCATCGAGAAATTGCCGACGGTGGTCGGCAAGGTGACGCGCATCCGCGTGGAGGAGCTACTGTGAGGGCCTGGCTGGCGCTCGCGCTCGTCTGCTGGCTGCTGCCGGCCTGGGCGCAGGCGCCCGCGCCCACGCCCACGCAAAAGAAGAGGGCCGCCCGGCCCGCGCCCGTGAAGAGGCAGAAGGCGCAGAAAGCGCACCGCCAGGCGAGCCCGGAGCAGATCCGCCGCTTCAACGAGCTGCAGAAGAAGCAGGGCGCGAAACGGTAAGCGCGTTGCGATACCTCAGCACCCGCGGCGGCGGAAAGCCGCAGCGCTTCTCCGACATCCTGCTCGAGGGGCTGGCGCCCGACGGCGGGCTGTACGTACCGGAGTCCTGGCCGCGCGCCGACCTGGCCGCCTGGCGTGGATTGCGCTATCCGGAGCTCGCCGCGGAAGTGCTGCGCCCGTTCATGGACGATGTGCCGGCGCTCGAGGCGATCGTCGCGCGCACCTACACGCGCGCCGTGTTCGGCAGCGACGACATCGCGCCGCTGAAGACGCTCGAGCCGGGCCTGCACCTGCTCGGACTGTCGAACGGCCCGACCCTCGCCTTCAAGGACATGGCGCTGCAGCTGCTCGGTGCGCTGTTCGAGGATGTGCTGGCGCGCCGCGGACGGACGCTGAACGTGCTCGGCGCAACCTCGGGCGACACCGGCTCAGCGGCCGAGCACGCGATGCGCGGGCGCGAGCGCATCGCCGTGTTCATGCTCTCGCCGCACGGGCGCATGAGCGCCTTCCAGGCCGCGCAGATGTATGCGCTGCAGGACCCGAATATCCACAACCTCGCCGTCGAGGGGACGTTCGACGACTGCCAGGACGTGGTGAAGCAGGTGAACGCCGACGCCGCGTTCAAGGCGCGCATGCGCATCGGCGCGGTGAACTCGATCAACTGGGCGCGGATCGCGGCGCAAGTGGTGTACTACTTCTGGGGCTACTTTCGGGCCACGCGGTCCGATGCAGAGCGCGTGGACTTCGCCGTGCCCTCGGGCAACTTCGGCAACATCTACGCGGGCTACGTGGCGCGCCGCATGGGGCTTCCCGTGTCGCGCCTGATTCTCGCCACCAACGAAAACGACGTGCTGGACGAGTTCTTCCGCACCGGGCGCTACCGCGTGCGCCGCGATGTGCGGGCGACCTCCAGCCCGTCGATGGACATATCCAAGGCATCCAACTTCGAGCGCTACGCCTTCGAGCTCGTCGGGCGGGACTCGAAACGCGTCACCACGCTCTGGGAACAGCTCGCGCGCGACGGCGAATTCGAGTTGCCGGGGGCGAGCGGTTTCGTCTCGGGCAAGAGCACGCACGATGACCGGCTGACGACAATCCGGCAGCTGCATGAGAAGTACGGCGTGCTGGTCGATCCACACACGGCCGACGGCGTGAAGGTCGGGCTCGAGCAGCGCGCGGCGGGGGTGGCGCTCATCTGCCTGGAAACCGCGCTGCCGGCGAAGTTCGCCGCCACGATCGCGGCGGCGCTCGGGCGCGAGCCCCCGCGTCCCGCGAGATTCGAAGGTTTGGAACAGCTCCCCCAGCGCGTCGAAGTGATCATGCCCGATGCGCGCGCGGTAAAGCGCGCAATCGAAGCCGCTCAGGCGTAGCTGGGGTAGCTCGGGTCGTACATCTGCGCGCGGATGTAGGCGAGGAGCTTCGCCGGCTTGCGCTGCGCGGTGAGGCGGCGCGCATAGGCGACCTCCGCCACGGCGGCCGCGATCTGCGCGGAAACCTCGCGGATGCGCGCGAGCGCGGGATACAGGCTGCCCTGGTCGAGGTCGGCTTGCGTCGTCTGCCGGGCGAGCGTGCGCGCGGCGGCGAGAAACATCTCGTCGGTGACAAGCCGTGCGCGGCTCGAGATGGCGCCCAGGCCGACGCCCGGGAAGATGTAGGAGTTGTTGCCCTGGCGTGGTACGAACACGCGCCCATCGAGCGTCACCGGGTCGAACGGGCTGCCGCAGGCGAACAGCGCGCGGCCACCGTGGTCTTGCTGGTGGGCAGCCGAACGCACGCATTGTCCGTTCCCCGATGCGGCTCGGCGAGCGAAACCAGGTACGAAGCGAGACGCTGTACCCCATTGCGCAGCACCGGCAGGCGCGGAATCACCACCAGCATCGAGTCGCTGAGCGCAGTGGCGTCGTAAGGGGCGGGGCGCTCAAGGAGCGCCGGGGCCTCGCCGAGGCGGCAGGCCGCGGTGCCGCGTCTGCAACTGCGCGTTCGCGGCGATCTACGCTCGCTCGCTCGGTGCGACGTCGCGAAACATCGGCATGTTCCCGATCGCGCCTTCCAGCAGGCGGACGCTGCGGGCCATGCCGTTTGCCGTTTCGCCGCGGGCCATTGCGTTTCCTTATTGCGATGCAATAATCGTCGCCATTCGCGGGGAGCCAAATTTGACCTGGATCAAATCCGCTGCGGCAGCCTTGATCGCCTCGGCGGCCAGTGCATGAGCGGGGAGAAGAACGTGCTCGGCGGCGAGTTGGTGGCCTGCAGCTTCGCTCCGCTCACCGGCTACTTTCGCGACGGCAGCTGCGCCACGCATGGGGCCGACGGCGTCGTCCACCTGGTGTGCGTGAAGGTGACGCAGGCCTTTCTCGACTTCAGCGTCGCCCACGGCAACGACCTGGTGACGCCGCGGACGGAATTGCGCTTTCGCGGCCTGAAGGCGGGCGACCGATGGTGCCTGCACGTTTTGCGCTGGATCGAAGCATGGCGGGCGGGCGCCGCGCCGCAGGTGGTGCTGGAAGCCACTCACGAAAGCGTGCTGGAGTACGTGCCGCTCGCGGCGCTCAAGCAGCGCGCACTCGATCTGAATTAGCGTCACTTTTCGAGATAGCAGATTCGGTCGCCGCGCGCGGAATTTTCAGGGTACATTTTCGTCGCCGGAATCTGCCGAAAAAGGGGAAGGCATGGGGAGGATCGCGAAAGAGCGTCTCGACGCGGTACGCAAGTACCTTCGCCAGGACTTTCCGGACTGGGCGCTCGCCGAGCGCTGGGACGACGACCAGGAGGCGCACACTTTCCTGCTGAAAAAGCCGCGCGAGCCGCTGCACCTGCTCAAGGTGAGCCGCGCGCTGCTCGACGACTGCGGCCCGAGCAAGCTCGCCGACCTGCTGTCAGGACACCAGGTGGCGTCCGCGCTGCGCAAGGCGGAGAAGCACCGCCTCATGCTCACGGTACGGGGCCTTGACCCGATCTAGCCGGGATTGGCCGCGGCATTTCGCGGCGCGCGAACCTGGGCGCTCCGGCAAGTGCGCTATGATAGGTTTTCCTGTCGACTGTGGAGCCCGCAGTGAAATCGATGCTGATGATCATGGCCGCCACGAGCATGCTGGCGCCGGCTGCCCAGGCACAATCCGGGGCGGCCGTGCAGCACGTGCTCGCCACGAAATAGCGCCGGCAATCGCGGCATGCGCCTGAATCCCGTGCTGCTATGGTCCGCGCTGGCCGCCGTAGCGGCTGGCTTTGCGGCGCAACCGGCCGACGCCCATCCGAGCGAGCTTAGCGGCAAGCAGGTGGTGCAGAAAACGTGCGTCACCTGCCACGGCGAGGGACTTAACGGTGCACCGAGAATCGGCGACCGCGAGGCGTGGAACAAGCGCGCCGAGCAAGGGCTCACCAGTCTCACGCAACACG
>JAOTWE010000337.1 GCA_029863065.1 Betaproteobacteria bacterium | reverse complement strand
GAAGATCGCCGGCGACGAAGCCGAGCGCCTGGTCGGCGAGGCGAAAAGCGCCGCCGCCACGGCCTAGATGCTGCCGCAGCTCGAGCCCGCGGCAACGCGCGGCAAGCTGTCGGAGAACGTGATGCACTTCGCGCGTCTGCTGCGCGCCGCGGGACTGCGTGTCGGCCCGGACCGCGTCATCGATTGCGTGAAAGCGCTGGAGATCGCCGGCACCCTCAGTTCATCTCACGGACGCGAGGACTGGTACTGGACCATGTCGTCGGTGCTGCTGTCGCGCGAGGAGCAGCGGCCGGTCTTCGACCAGGCGTTTCGCCTGTTCTGGCGCGACCCCAAGCTCACCGAGAAGATGATGCAGATGCTGCTGCCGAAGACCTACGGCCGCACGCCGAAACCCGAGGAGCAGCAGAGCCAGCGCCTGACCGACGCGCTGTTCGGACAGAACAAGCCCGAGAACGAGCGCGAGGAGCAGAAGGTGGAGCTCGACGCCCGGCTCACCTTTTCCTCGCGCGAGCTGCTGCAGCGCATGGATTTCGACACCATGTCGGCGGCGGAGCTGGCCGAGGCGAAGAAGATGATGCGCGAGCTGCGGCTGCCGCTGCCCATGGTGCGCACCCGCCGCCAGGCGCCGCACCGGCGCGGCGCGCGCGTGCACCTGCGCGCGACGATGCGCGAAAGCCTGCGCGAGGGCGGCGACATCATCCCGCTGGTGCGCGCCAGGCCGCAGTATGTACATCCGCCACTGGTGGTGCTGTGCGACATCTCCGGCTCGATGAATCCCTACGCGCGCATGTTCCTGCACTTCCTGCACGCCATCACCAACGACCGCGACCGCGTGCATACCTTCGTCTTCGGCACGCGCCTCACCAACGTCACTCGGCAGCTCCGGCACCGCGACGTCGACGTCGCCATGGCGCGCGTCGCCGACGCCATCAAGGACTGGTCGGGCGGCACGCGCATCGGCGTCTGCCTGCGCGAATTCAACTGGCGCTGGGCGCGGCGCGTCCTCGGGCAGAACGCCTGCGTGCTGCTGGTGTCGGACGGCCTGGACCGCGAGGCCGGCGAAGGGCTGGCCGAGGAGATGGAGCGCCTGGCCATGTCCAGCCGCTACCTGGTGTGGCTCAATCCCCTGCTGCGCTATGAGCGCTTCGAGGCCAAGCCCGCCGGCGTGCGCGCCATGCTGCCGCACGTGGACTTGTTCCTGCCGGTGCATAATCTAAAAAGCTTGGTCGAGCTGGCGCATACCTTGAGCCGGCCGCTGGCGAGACCCATGGAGGCAAGCGCATGGAAATGAGCGGCGAGGAGCGCATCCCGGCGACACAGGCCGCCACCTGGGCGGCGCTGAACGACCCCGAGATCCTCAAGGCCTGCGTGCCGGGCTGCGATTCCATCGAGCGCGTGGCGGAGAACGAGTTCCAGGTGCTGATGGTGGCGCGCATCGGACCGGTCAGCGCCAAGTTCAAGGGCAAGCTGGCGCTCTCGGACCTGCAGCCGCCGAATTCCTACGCCATCGCCTTCGAGGGCCAGGGCGGCGCCGCCGGCTTCGGCAAGGGCTCGGCGCAGGTGCGGCTCGCGCCCGACGGCGAGGGCACGCTGCTCAGCTACGACGTCAAGGCGAACGTCGGCGGCAAGCTGGCGCAGATCGGCTCGCGGCTCGTCGATGCCGCGGCGAAGAAGATCTCGAAGGATTTCTTTGCCGCGTTCAACGCCAAGGTGGGCGGGCAGCACGGCACGGAAGGCGCGCCGGCCGGGTCGCACGACGAGCACGCGGCCGAGCCGGTGCCGCGCGACCCGGACCTGCCGACCGTATCCAACGCGTCGCTCGTGTTTCTCGCGGCCGGAGCCCTGGTCGTCGTCGTTGTCGCCCTGGTTGCACTGCTTGCCTGAGCCCACCCGGCCATCGGCGGCGCGCCGCCGCCCGTCCCGGAGTGCCCGCCGGGCGGAAATAATTCCTCTTCGCACCCTGATCGCGCTGCCTAGGATGGGCCGGTCGCATTGCGGGGGAACACCGTCATGGACGCGAAGGTAGCGGCCGTGGCCAAGCAGAGCCAAAAGCAGGCGGTACGCGCAGAGTCGGTGATCCTGATTGCCGAGCTGCGCAATTTCACGCACATGTCCGAGATGCTCGAACCGGATCGCGTGCTGGCGCTGGCCGACCAGTTCTTCGAGTGCGCGGCAAGTGCGGTGGCAGCGCATGGCGGCCAGAGCATGGCGGTGCACAATGACTCGCTGGTGGCGGTGTTCCGCGACGCCGGGGTCGCGGACCTGGCGCGCGCGGCAGTGCGCGCCGCCCAGCGGCTGTTCGGCGAATTCGACGCCGTGGTGCAGTCCTGG
>JAOTWE010000336.1 GCA_029863065.1 Betaproteobacteria bacterium | reverse complement strand
CCGTGTCGGGTCCGATGAAGACCGCCGCCAGGCGCAGCAGGTCCGCGGTCTGCGCAAAGCGCAGGCGCCCGCTGACGTCGACGACCGGAAACGTCATCCCGGCCAGCACCTCGCGCACGTAGGCGCGCTCCTCCGCCGCCGGCCCTCCGCTGATCACGACGCGCAAGCCCTCGCCGTGCAGCCAGACCATCAGCGCCACCCAGCCGGGCGTGTTCCAGCGCTTGTAGCGAAAACGCGGCGCGAGGTGCAGCACGGCGAATCGCTCGCGCGCCGGGTCGAAATTGAGCAGGTCTCGCCAGGCGATCGCCGGCATCTGCGCCGTCGGCGCGACGATCTCCGGCCTCCAGGCGATGCCCATCGCTTCGGCGAGCCGCCGGTAGCCCAGGAGCCGCGGCAGGTCGCGCGGCGAGACCACGCCGTGCGCGACCGAGAGCTTCTTCCACCATGCCTTGGCCGGCTCCGGCGGCAGCAGGCCGGCGCGGCGCCGGCCCGCGAGCCAGCCGATCAGGTGCGGCCTGTCGGCGGTTTCTGCGACCACCGCCAGGTCGTAGGTACGCCAGCGCCGGCGCCACATCGCGAGCGGCTCGCCGCGCTCGGTGGTCAGCACCTGGCGCAGGTCCGCGTTGCCCTCCAGCACGCCCTCGGTGCCGTCGAACACCAGCGCGTCGATCGCTGCGCGCGGGTACGCCGCGCGCAGCGAGCCGATGAGCGGTGTGGTGAGCAGCACGTCGCCCATGAACCTGAGCGAGATGACGAGGATCGAGCCGGGATCAGTCAATGCGCAGTTCCGCCGCGAGGCTCAGCGTTCGCCCCGGCAGCGGATACACCGCGTAACGATCGGCCGTGAACTGGCTGCGCACGGCGTAAGTGTAGTACTGCTCGTCGAACAGGTTGTTGATCGCCGCGGATAGCCTGCCCCAGGCGAAGCTTCGCGCAAGCTTGAGGTCGACGACGGCGTAGGCGCGAATCCTGGTGCCGAGCGAGTTTGGCTCGTCGTTGTCCATGAACTGCGCGCTCACCGCCGTCAGCGCGCCCGAGAGCCGCAGCTGCGGGATGATGTCCCAGGCCAGGCCGAGGTTCAGCTTGTGCTCGGGCGCCAGCGGCACGCGCTTGCCGCTGATGTCGAGGTCGGTTCCGATCGCGAAAGTGGCACCGGGAAGCACCCCCGAGCGGAAACGCGCGTCGGTGTAGGCGTAACCGCCCGTGAGCTGCAGCGAGCGCGCCAACTGCCAGGCGCCGTCGAGCTCCACGCCGCGGCGCCGCGACGGCGGCAGGTTGGTGTTGCCGACCCCGGGTGTAAACGGGTCGAGGTGGATCTCGTCCGTGACGTCGGTCTGGAACAGCGCCGCGCGCAGCCGTCCCGCGTGCGAGCGCCATTGCACGCCCGCCTCGTGCGTGCGCGCGGTCTGCGGCCGCAGGATCTGGAACTGCGCCGCGAACGCAGCGTCGTTCTCGTAGATCTCGTCCGCGCCGACGAAGCGAAAGCTCCGCCCAGCGCGCGCGAAGATCACCCAGGCCGCGCCCAGCGTGTGGCGCAGGCCGAGCTCCCACGCGTGCTCGCGCTGGCGCGCTGCGGCCGCGGGCGCCTCCGAGCCAAAGCCTGCCGCCGGATCGTACGCGTCCGCCGCCCGGTACGCGACGCGCTCTTCGCGCCAGCCGAGCGTCGCGAGGCTCCTCGTCGACAGCTCGATGCGGTCCTGAACATAGAGCGCCTCGGTGTCGCGGTCGATGCGCACACGGTTGATTGGCCGCGCGACGTTCTCCGGCCGGTCGCTGCGGCGCGAGTCGTAGCGCCAGCGCACCCAGTCCGCGCCGAGCGTGAGGTGATGTCGCAGCCCGCCGAGCGCCAGCGGCAGCCGCATCCTGGGCGTAAGCGCGGTGTAGCCCAGCCGGTCATCGCGGAAAGTAGGAAAGCCGCCCTGGTCGAAGTAGGAGCGTTGCTGCTTTTCGCGCCAGTCGGCGCCGAGGTTCAGCTCGGCGGCGCCCACGCGGGTCACCCAGGTCGCGCCCAGGCGCTCGCCGTCCCGGTCCGACCAGTCGAGCGGCGTCTGTGCGCCGCGCGGGTTCGCCATGTACTCGTTGAGGCCGATCGACGGCTCCACGTTGCGCGCACCCGGCAGGCGCAGCTCCTGGCGATCGGTGCCTGCGCGCAGGTCGAAATAGTTTTCGCCCGGGCCCCAGCGTAGGTTGACGCTGGAGTTCTTCTGCAGGTTGCGGTTGTTCTCGCGATAGCCTTGGGCGTCGTAGCCGTGCAGGGTGGCGTTGATGCCAAGGGCGTCGCCCACGACGCTGGAGTAGAGTTGCCCTTCCAGCGTGTCGTAGCTCGCCGCGCGCACCGAGG
>JAOTWE010000335.1 GCA_029863065.1 Betaproteobacteria bacterium | reverse complement strand
ACCGAAAAGCTCATGCTGCTCGGCTGGCTCTCGACGCCCAGCTCGTCGAGCAGCCCGATGAAGTTGGGATAGGTCCAGTCGTTGAACACGATGAAGCCCGTGTCGACCGCGAACGCCCGCCCGCCGAGCTCGACGCGGTGCGTGTGGGTGTGCCCGCCGACGTGGCTGCCGGCCTCGAACACGGTAATGTCGTGCTCACGATGAAGGTGATACGCGGCGACATTGCCCGCGATTCCGGTGCCGACGATCGCAATCTTCACGACACTCTCCGCGCCTCGCGCACCGCTGCCGGGACCGGCCGCAGATCCCAGACGAGCCCGAGCGCAGCCATCAACCGCAGCACGTAATAGGTGACGTCGATCTCCCACCAGAAGAAGCCCTGGCGCGCCGTGCCGGGGTAGTGATGATGGTTGTTGTGCCAGCCCTCGCCGAGCGTGAGCAGCGCCAGGAAGAGGTTGTTGCGAGAGCTGTCGCGCGTGCGGTAGCGTCGCCGCCCGAGCGTGTGCGCGAGCGAGTTGACCGTGAACGTTGCGTGGTAGAGCATGACGGTCGATATCGCGAATCCCCAGACCAGCAGCTGCGGGCCGTCGGTGCCGAGCGCCGGGTAGGCGGCGGCGAGCCAGGCACCCGAGCCGTAGAGCGCGGCGGCAAGCAGCAGCGGCACCAGCGCGTCGAAGCGGTCGAGGAAGCGCAGCTCCGGGAATCGCGCAAGATCGGGGACCAGTGAGGCGCGCGCGGCGAAGTTGGCGCGCGCCATGAACCAGCCGGCGTGCGCCCAGAGGAAGCCGTGCCGCTGGGGAGAGTGGGCGTCGTGCTCGCCATCGGCATGGACGTGGTGGTGCCGGTGGTGCGAGGCCCACCACAGCGGTCCCCGCTGCACGGCGGAGGCGCCGAGCAGGGCGAAAAGGAACTGCATCGCGCGCGAGGTGCGGAACGCCTTGTGCGAGAAGTAGCGGTGGTAGAAGGCGGTGACGGCGAACATCCGCACGAGGTAGAGCCCGGCGGCTACTGCGATGGCGGTCCAGCTCCAGCCGACCCAGGCGACGGCGAGGCAGGCGAGGTGCATGCCCACGAACGGCGCGAGCCGCACCCAGTCGACCCGGCGCGCGGCCGAGGCTTCCGCCGACACCGGCGTGACGCTGCTGTCGACCCATGCCACGATCGCCCGTGCGGCCGCCCGCAGGCGACGCACGATGCGCGCGAGAAAAAAGTTTTCCCTGGCCGGCGCTGCCGGCGAATCGCTGGTCATCATGGGAGTCAGCTTTCCTTCGGGGCGCGCCCGGGCGCAGGCCAGCGCTGGGGCACCTTTTCGATCCGGCTCACGTCATAGCCTTCGCGCGCTAGAAAATCGAGGATGCGCCGGTAGTCGCTCTCGGGGATCTGCGGCGTGCGCGCCATGATCCAGACGTAGTCGCGCGCCTGCCGTCCGATCACCGTTTGCGAGTAATCGGGTGCCAGGTAGACGATGCGGTAGTCGGCCTTGATCGGCCATATGAACTGCATGCCCCACACCGCGTTCGACTGCGCATCGAGCACGTAGCCGGTCGGGGTGTAGCGCTTGAGATCGCCGTCGAAGCCGTCCTGGCGAAACGTGAACGTCGTCTCGATCGTGCCGTCGTCCGCCAGCCGGTAGGACTCGACGGCGTTGTGCGCACCCTTTTCAATGAAGGTCGGGATGTTGGCGATGACGTACCAGTCGCCCATGAAGCGCTCGAGGCTCACGTTCGCAACGGTCGATATCGGCGGGCGCGATACGGACTGGCATCCAGCCAATGCAAGCAGCGAGATCAGGATGGAGATAAACGTTTTCATCATCGCGGCTGCGCGGTCTCATTCGCCCGAGGCTGGTCCGATGACTTGCGGTCTGCCGCGCGAGGGGGCCCGGGAATGAAGGCGTTGGTCCGGAATATGTAGTCGCGGTAGGCAGGACGACGCTCGCTGATGTCCTGCTCGAGCAAGGTGACTCCGGAGACCTTGAGCAGGAGGAAGGTCATGAGCAGCGGCCCGAAGACGGTCCACCAGCCGCCGCCCGCCACGGCGAGGAGGTAGAGGCCCCACCACAGCACTGCTTCTCCGAAGTAGTTCGGATGCCGCGTGTAGCGCCACAGGCCCGAGTCCAACACCTGCCCGCGATTTCCCGGATCGCGCTTGAACCGCGCAAGCTGATGGTCCCCGACCGCCTCGAACGTGAGGCCTGCGAGCCACAATACAGACCCGGCAAGGTCCAGCAGCGACAGGGGAGCCGGCGAGGAGACTGCCGCGAAGAGCGGCACGGCGATCACCACGGCAAGACCGACCTGCAGCACGAATACGAGATACAAGCTCTTCCACTGAAAACCCGGCT
>JAOTWE010000334.1 GCA_029863065.1 Betaproteobacteria bacterium | reverse complement strand
GACGCCCATGTTCTGGGTCAAGGTCGCGTTTGTCGCCTGCCTTGCTGCAGCCAGCTTGCCTGCGGCCTTGCGCCTGTCGCGGCCGGGCCTGCGGCTTTCCTGGGTGCCGGGCGCGTTGAGCGCGCCAGTGATCGCCATCTGGCTGCTCGCCGCAGTCCAGCTGACGCGAGCCGACGCCACGCAGCGTGCAGCGCTGTTCTTCGGCGAGACGGCGGACTCGTGCCCGCTCCTGATCGCCCTGCTGTCCGCGCCGGCGTTTGTCGCGGTGATGTGGGCGATGAAGGGGCTAGCCCCGACGCGCTTGCGGCTTGCCGGCGCGGCTGCGGGGCTTCTTTCCGGAGCTATCGGCGCGCTGGTGTACAGCCTGCACTGCCCGGAATCGGGAGCGCCTTTTATCGCCTTCTGGTATCTGCTCGGCATGCTGATCCCGACCGTTGTCGGCGCCGTGCTGGGTCCGCGCCTGCTGCGCTGGTAGCGGGAGCAGGAAGTGTAAGGGTCCCTCGCTCACGACGCGGCTTTTCGCATGCAAGCATCGAGCAGTTCCACGGCGCGGCGCGCGAACACCCACATGTTGTCCTCGCGCGCAGCGCTGCCGGTCTCGACGGTGATAACCGCCTCGAGCGGCCCGGACACCGCGATGCAGGCGTGCCCCGCGGGATCGCCGTAGCGGTTGCCGCGCGGGCCGCTGGCGCCCGTTTCGCTCAGGCCCCAGGTCGTGCCGAGCTTCTCGCGCACCCGCCGGGCGAGAAGCTGCGCGAACGGCTCGCTCGCCGAGCGCATTCCCGCCATCTCCTGCGGCGTGATGCCGAGCAGCGCCTCCCGCCCGCTTGCCGTGTAGATGACGCAGCCGCCGACGTAATAGGCCGAGGCGCCGGGTACCGCGACCAGGGCGGCGTTGATCAGTCCGCCGGCCGAGGACTCCGCCACGGCGAGCGTCTGCCCGCGTGCCTTGAGCCGCTCGCCGACCGCGGCACCGAGTTCCGTCAGTGATGCCATCTTCGCCCTCCCCGCCGTTACACTCGAGCCTGCATGCGCCTGGAAGCGATTCGCGTCGGCAACCATCCCCCTGACGACATCAACGTGATCGTCGAGGTCCCGGTCGGCGGCGAGCCGATCAAGTACGAGATCGACAAGGCCTCCGGCGCGCTGGTCGTCGATCGCTTTCTTTACACCCCGATGCGCTATCCGGGCAACTACGGTTTCGTGCCGCACACCCTGTGCGGCGATGGCGATCCCCTGGACGTGCTCGTCGCCAACACGCGCGCGCTCATCCCGGGCTCGGTGATCAATTGCCGGCCGGTCGGCGTGCTGGTGATGGAGGACGAGTCGGGCATGGACGAGAAACTGATCGCGGTCCCGAGCAGCAAGCTGACGCAACGCTACGACGCCGTAAGAACGGTGACCGCCCTGCCCGAGATCACGCGCAGCCAGATCGAGCATTTCTTTCAGCACTACAAGGACCTCGAGCCCGGCAAGTGGGTGAAGATCGTCAAGTGGGGCGACCTGGCCAGCGCGCGTGCCGTGGTCCTCGAGGCGATCGCGCGGGCCGCGCGCTAGGGTAATGCCGCCGCGCTGAGCGCGCGCCGCGCGAGCTCGGCGACGTTTTCCGCCGCCGGTGCGCGCCGCCCTGCCTCGATCTCGTGCACCAGCGCGGTCGCCGCGTCGCACCAGGGCGTGGCGATGCGGTGCGCGCGCCCCTTGCGGGCCACCAGACCACTGAAGTAGTCGACCTCGGTGCGGCGCCCGCGCAGCACGTCCTGCAACAGCGAGGTAGCCGCATCCGCGCTCACGCGTGCGGCGCGCGCGGCCAGCCCGCGATCGAACACATCCGAAGTGCCCAAGGCTCCGGCATAGACCTCCTCGGCGCTGAAATCACCCATCACGCGCGCGACAGGATGGCCTTCGGCCGCCGCCACGCGCAGCACTTCGGCGGCGAGTGCGATGATTGCGCGCCGCGCGGCGGCGCTCGAGAGCATCGCCGCTGATGCCAGGCCGCCGAGGCCGGACACGGGATTGAGCGCGCTGTTGGTCACCATCTTCGTCCAGCGCTCGTGCAGCAGGTCGTCGATCGACTCGGCGGGCCAGACGGTCGCGAGCAGTTGCGCCACGCGTCGCGCGTTATCGCCGGCCGGGCGCAGGTACTCGCCGACGTAGACCCCCGGCAGCTGCGCGCCGGCGGTGGCGCGGCTCACGGAGGCCGTGACCGTGATCAGGCCGGGCTCGAGCAATACCGCGTTGACCAGGACGACGCCGCCCAGCACGCGCCCGGCACCGACCCGCGGCGCGATCCACTCCTCATTGATCGAATTCTGCAGGCTTACGACCAGCGCATCCGGCGCCAGGTGCGGCAGCACGC
>JAOTWE010000333.1 GCA_029863065.1 Betaproteobacteria bacterium | reverse complement strand
GGACGCGCACTACGGCAAGGGCGCCAACGTCCTCAACCGCCTGAACCTGGGCATCATCCGCGAAAACCTCAATACCGGGCGGCCGATCGTCATCGACTGCTGTCCGATGCTCGGCGTGCTGTCGCTGTCCGCGATCTTCGCTGCCGACCGCGTGCTGATCCCGGTCTCGGCGGACTACCTGGCGCTGAAGGGCGTGCAGCAGTGCGAGAAGACGCTCAAGGCGCTCGAGCATGTGCTGAAAAAGCGCGTCGCGCGGCGCTACGTGGTGACGCGCTTCGACACCCGGCGCAAGCTCTCGCACCGCATCGTGGGCGAGCTGCAGGGTCGCTTCGGCATGGACATCTGCGGCACGCGCATTTCGGAGAATGTGGCGCTCGCCGAGAGCCCGGCGTCGCGCAAGGACGTGTTCGCGCACGCGCCGGAGAGCCGCGGCGCGCAGGACTACGACGCCCTGGCGGACGAATTGCTGGGGAGCGGCTTCATCGACATGCGCCCACAGGCCAGCGTCTAGCGGCTGCCGTCGTCGTCCTGGGAGATGCGCGAGATGATGCTGTCGAGGCTCGCCGCCTCGTCCCGGGGCATGGCCGTCAGCTCGCGGCACTCGACAATCTCGCAGTAGGGATACATCTGCCGGATGCGGCCCTCCGCCTGCGCCCGGTCGGCTGCCTGCACCATCAGATTCTCCACCGGCGTGCCGCTGCGCGTGCGGATCCTGAAGGTGAACTTGGAGAGAAAGCGCGGTGCCGGATCAGGCGGCATGGCGCTCGGCCCCGCGGCACGCCGCTTCCATCTCGCGCCGTACCTTGACCGCCGTGACGTCGGCGTCCACCGCGACGTCGCTCCAGCGCACCGGTTGCCCGGCGGCGATCGGCTTCAGCACTTTCCAGCCGTGCGCCAGCCCGAGCGGCAGACAGCCCTGCGCCAGGGAATCCGCGGCGGGCATCAGCCGGCCGACCACGGTGTAGCCGCCCTCGCCGTCCAGCAATTCGCCCGGCGTCAGCGCGCGCTTGGCGGTGGCCACGGCGTCGGCGCGAAAGCCCGTGGCGCAGCCGGTGGGTTCGCCGCGCAGTCCCACCGAAGCCACCGAAATGCCAACCTCGAGCCCGATTAGGTGCCAGCGCTTGTACAGGCAGGCGTAGCGGCCGCTGTCGTCGGTCTGCACGCCGTACTCGGCGAAGCAGCGGCGGATGTATTCGCTCTCGCCTTCGAACGCCACCCAGACGCCGAAGCGGATGTCGTAGTCGATCGGCGTGCCATCCGGCTGCAGCGACGAGACCACTTCCACCTGCCCCCTGTGGTGCAGCACGCCGCCCTCGGCGCGCGGGCGCATGAGATTGGGGATCTGGTCGATGCGGCCGGCGGGGTACGCGAGCCCGGCCGGCGCAGGGGTGAGCCCCGTGGCGTTGCACACGGCGCTCGTCTCAATGGCGGGTTTCGAGCCGTCGAGGAAGGAATTGAACATTTTCGGGTTGAGGCCGCCGATCTTCGCCTGCTCGGGCGTCAGACCGTAGTAGCCCCAGACCGTCTCCGGCGTCGATTGCGCGAAATGCGGCAGCCATTTGTGGCCGCGCCCCGCCGCCACCACCGGAAAGCCGGCGGCGCGCGCCCAGTCCACGAGGTCGCAGATGAGCGCGGGCTGGTCGCCATAGGCAAGGCTGTACACCACCCCGGCGGCGGCCGCCTTTTGTGCGAGGAGCGGCCCGCAGAAGGCGTCGGCCTCCACCGTCACCATGACCACGTGCTTGCCGTGGCGGAACGCCTCGAGCGCGTGCTCGACGGCGGCGAGCGGATTGCCGGTGGCTTCGATGACGATGTCGATCGCCGGGTGGGACACGAGGGCGCGCCAGTCCTCGCCCAGATGCGTGCGCCGTTCCTTCAGCGCCGCATCGAGCGATGCCGCGCCGAAATGCTCGGGCGCCCAGCCGGTGCGTTCGAGGTTCGCCTTCGCATACGCCGGGTTGAGGTCGGCAATGCCCAGCAGGTGCACGCCGGGCGTGCGCGGCACCTGCGCGATGTACATGGTGGCAAATTTGCCCGCGCCGATCACCCCGAGGCGCAGCGGCTTGCCCTGCGCCTCGCGCTCGCGCAATTTGGCGTACAGGTTCATGTAAGGCCGTCTTCAGTGCGCCCTGCAGCTCTTCGTCCGGCGTGCCGTTCTTCCAAGGTGGGGTCCGTTCCTATTTCCTGCCCTGCTCCACGACCTGGAAGAATACCTCGTCGGACTTGATCATGCCCAGCTCGTAGCGCGCGCGCTCCTCGATCGCCTCCAGGCCCTGCTTGAGGTCGCGCACCTCGGCCTCCAGCGCCACGTTGCGGGCTTCGAGCTGCGCGTTTTTCGACTGCTGCAGCGCCAGCTG
>JAOTWE010000332.1 GCA_029863065.1 Betaproteobacteria bacterium | reverse complement strand
CCCTAGCTGTTCGCAGTATGCGGACGAGGCGCTGCAGCGCCACGGGTTGCTGCGCGGCGGCTGGTTCGCGGCACGCCGGCTATGCCGCTGTGGTCCCTGGAACGCGGGCGGCTACGATCCGGTGCCCGAGCGCCGGCGCGACTAGACCCCAGGGCGGAGCAACATGGATATCCAAAGGCTGATCCTGTTTTTCATCTTCAGCTTCTCGCTGCTGATGCTGTGGGACGCGTGGCAGAAGGAACAGCAGCCAAAACCTGCCCCTGCTGCAACGACGCGAACAGCGCCCGGCGTACCCACCCCGGCCAAGCCGCTCGCTGTCGCCCCGGCGTCGACCAAACCCGCAGCGAGCACCGCGACGGCTGTGCCGGGTGCCGCCGCGGCTGCCGCAGTGTCGGAAAAAGTGCAAGTCAGCACCGACCTGCTGGTTGCCGAGATCGACACTCTCGGCGCCACGCTCGCGCGGCTGGAGCTGCGCAAGCACAAGGATGCGCTCGATCCCAACAAGAACTTCGAGCTGCTCGGACCCGAGCATTCCTACAGCGCGCAAAGCGGCCTGATCGGCGAGGGCCTGCCCAACCACCGCACGCTGTGGCGCGCATTGCCCGGCGAGCGCACGCTCGGCCCCGGGGCCGAGCGGGTGCAGGTGAGCTTTGCCGCCGACGGCCCGGGCGGATTGGTGGTGGAAAAGATTTACACCTTCCACCGCAACAATTACCTGATCGACGTGGCGTTCGAATTGAAGAACGCCGGTAGTGCAACGCTCGCCACGTACGCGTATTACCAGGTGGTACGCGATGACGAGCCGCCGGCTGGCCAGAACCGCATGATGTACGTCTACACCGGGCCCGTTTACTACACGATGGAGCGGGCGTTTCACAAGATCGACTACTCCGACGTCGAGAAAGACAAGGCCGACCTGCCGAAAGAGGCGAGCGACGGCTGGATCGGAATGATGCAGCACTACTTCGTCTCGGTTTGGCTGCCGCCCGACAAGACGCCACGCGAGTACTACGCGCGCAAGCTGCCCGACGGCAACTACGCAGCCGGCGTCATCCTTGCCACGCCGCAAGTGGCCCCGGGCGAGTCTGCGCGGATTTCGGTCAGGCTATTCTCGGGACCGGAGGAGCAAAGCCGCCTCAAGAAGGCTGCGCCCGGACTTGACCTGGTCGTGGACTACGGGTGGCTGGCCATCATCGCCTGGCCGTTGTTCGCAGTGCTCGAATTCTTCCACCGCTGGTCGGGCAACTGGGGCGTGGCGATCATCCTGCTGACGATCCTGATCAAGCTTCTGTTCTTCCCGTTGTCCGCGGCCAGCTACAAGTCCATGGCAAAGATGAAGCTGGTGACGCCGCGCCTGACCAAGCTGCGCGAGATGTACGGCAACGACCGCGCCAAGATGAACCAGGCGATGATGGAGCTCTACAAGACCGAGAAGATCAACCCGCTGGGAGGCTGCTTCCCGATCCTGGTGCAGATTCCGGTCTTCATCGCGCTGTACTGGGTGCTGCTGGCGGCAATCGAGTTGCGGCACGCGCCGTTCATCCTTTGGATCAAGGATCTCTCGGCGCAGGATCCGTACTACGTGCTGCCCATCCTAATGGCGGCGTCCATGGTCCTGCAGACGCGCATGAATCCGGTGCCGCCCGATCCCGTACAGGCCAAGGTCATGAAGTTCATGCCCTTCGTGTTCAGCGTGTTCTTCTTCTTCTTCCCGGCCGGACTGGTGCTTTACTGGCTGGTCAACAACATCCTCTCCATCGCCCAGCAATGGCAGATCCAGCGCTTGTTCAATCGCGACAAGACTGCCCATGCCAAGCGCTGATCCCCCTGGACGAGCCCCGGACACCATAGTCGCAATCGCCACGCCCTCGGGGCGGGGTGCGATCGGCATCGTGCGCGTGTCGGGCGCGGACGCGCCGGAAATTGCGCGCCGCCTGCTCGGGCGAGTGCCGCGGCCGCGCATCGCGACCCTGGCCGGGGCACGCGACGCAAACGACGAGTTGCTTGACGAAGGACTCGCGCTGTACTTCCCGGCGCCCCATTCCTACACCGGGGAGCACGCCTTCGAGTTCCATGGCCACGGCGGACCCATGGTGCTGCAATTGGTGCTTGCTGCCTGCGCGGACGCGGGAGCGCGCCTCGCTGAGCCGGGTGAATTCACCCGCAGGGCGTTCCTCAATGGCAGGCTGGATCTGGCGCAGGCGGAGGCCGTAGCCGACCTGATCGATGCCGCGAGCCGCGAAGCGGCGCGTTCGGCCCTGCGCTCTTTGCGGGGGGAATTCTCCGCCGCGGTCGATGTCCTGGTCGCTCAGCTTGTCGAATTGCGTGCACTGACCGAGGCGATGCTGGATTTCCCGG
>JAOTWE010000096.1 GCA_029863065.1 Betaproteobacteria bacterium | reverse complement strand
GGTGCACCTGGATGTTGATGTTCTCGGGCTGCAGCGAGAAGCCGTGCAGCCAGTCCAGGGACATGAGGTGGATGCGGTACGACTTGCCCGCTTCCAGCTCGAGGATCGGGTACCAGCGCCACAGCTGCGCGATCAGGTAAACGTCGCTGCCCGCGGGCGGGTGCACCACCGGCACCTTGAGATCGCCGCCGTCCTCACGCACCTTGTACTGGGCGATCATGGCCTCGGTCTTCCTCACGAAATCCTCGGGCTTGGCGCGGTAGGCCTCGTTGGACAGGTTCTGCTGCCCGTAGATGTGCCAGTACGGCATCATGAAGAACATGACCAGGCACCACACCAGCGCCACCACGATCCACAGCAGTTCGACGCGGTCGAGCGGCTGCTTCCACCACACCCTGTCCTGCGGAGGCAGGATTGCGCTCATGGCAACTCCCTTTATTTGGCGATCGGCAGGGACACGATTTCCATCACGCCCCAGACGATGTAAAGCACGGTGGGCATGGCGATGCCCAAGAACAGCAGCAGGAACGGGTTGTCGAGAAGCTGCTGCATCACCGGTACCGGCTCGTCGGACAATTCGTCGTCTTTGATGCGTTCGGCGTTCATGTCGCCCCCTTCGCTGGTTCGGACGGCGCCTAGTTAAGCAGTCCTGACGGCGCAAAAATTTGATACCTATCAAGCTTTCCGGACCGAAGCCGGGCACACTCGCCGCCATGACCGGTGCCGACCGCCGCCAAATCGCGGCCTGGCTGCTCTTGTGCGCTGCGATGGTCTTCGCCATCGTGGTGGTCGGCGGCGTGACGCGCCTCACGCGCTCCGGCCTGTCGATCGTGGAGTGGCAGCCGCTCATCGGGTTCATGCCGCCGCTGTCGGAGGCCGACTGGCTGGCGCTTTTTGCCAAGTACCGCCTGACGCCCGAGTACAGGCTGGTGAATTTCGGCATGGACCTCGAGGGCTTCAGGCGCATCTTCTGGTGGGAGTACGTCCACCGGCTGCTCGCGCGTCTGATCGGCTTCGTCTTCCTCCTGCCGCTCCTGTGGTTCCAGCTCAAGCGCATGCTGGACCGGCCGCTCGCCTGGAAGCTGTGGGGCATCTTCGCGCTCGGCGCCCTGCAGGGCCTGATGGGCTGGCTGATGGTGAAGTCCGGTCTGATCGACGACCCGAAGGTCAACCCGGTGCGCCTCATGCTGCACCTGGGCCTTGCGCTGGCGATTTTTTCGGCCGAATTCTGGATCGCGCTTGGCCTGCTCCAGCCGCGTACCGGCCGCGCGGGGCGGCTCGCCGCGGCACTGCCGATCGTGATCTACGCCATGGCGCTCTCCGGCGGCATGGTCGCCGGGCTGCGCGCGGGCGCGGCCTACAACACGTTTCCGCTGATGAACGGCCATCTCGTGCCGCCCGAGATCCTGATGCTCGAGCCCTGGTGGCGGAACTTCCTCCACAACATGGCCACCGTGCAGTTCGTCCACCGCGGCTTTTTCTGGCTGCTGGCCGTGCTGGTGCCGCTCGCCTGGTGGCAGCGGCGCGCCAGCCCGGCCGCCCTGGCGCTGCTCGGCGCTTTCGCGCTGCAGGCCACGCTCGGCATCGCCACGCTGCTCGCCGGCGTGCCGGTGGCGCTCGGTGCCGCGCACCAGGGCGGCGCAGTACTGGTACTGGCCGCAGCCCTGTGGAACGCGCACCGGCAAGACTGATCGGCGCCTGGAGCGCCGCGGGCCTCGGCCTGGTGGTTGTGGTGCTGCTCGCCAGCGTCGTCATCCGGCTCGCGGCGGAGGATCTGGGCGGCGCGCTCGCTGCGGTGCGCGGCGTGCATCGCGCCGCGGCGTCGCTCGAGGTGGTCGCGGCCCTGGCGCTCGTCTGGCTCGCCTGGCGCCGGGCAATGGCCGTGGCCGCACTGACGGTGTTCCTCTCCGTGCTTGGCATCGCCGCGGGCCGGGAGCCACCGCCGCTCGCGGCGCTTGGCAACCTGCTCGGCGGGCTGGCGCTCGCGGCGGCACTGGCGTGGCTGCTCGGACGGGCCCATGGGCGCGCCGCGCAGCCCGCAAACCGGTTTGCGCATGCCGCCGCGGCGCTGCTCGTCCTGCAGTGCGCGCTCGGCGCCTGGTTGTCGATCTTCGCCCGCGACGTCGTGTCCTGGGCACTCGTCGCGCATGCCGAGCTCGGGCTGGTGCTCGCAGCCGGATCCGCATGTTTGGCGTTGCGGCTGGCGCGCGGGGCGCAGCGTTACGCGCTGCTGGGTGTCGGGCTTGCCGTGCCCGTGGCCGGCCTGTCGGTGCTCGCCGGCTGGCCGCTCGCCGCGTCCCTGGCGCACGCGGCGGCGGTGGCGCTGCTGGTCGCTGCGGCCGCGTACGCCCACGCCCGCCTTACTTGACTCACATCAAGGGCGGCGGCGACGCGCCTTGCGATGGTTGCGCCGTGGAAAGGTCCGCCGATACGCTCATCGAGGCCGCGCTGCAGGCAGCGCGCGCGGGCGACTGGGCCGCCTACCGCGCGCGCTTCGCTCAGCTTCGCGACGGCTGCGCCGCGCTCATCGAGCGGCACGAAGATCTGCGCCAGCGCTTCGACACCCTCGGCGCCGCCGCGCCGCAGTTCGACCCCGAGGGCTGCATCGGCGCTTTCGAGGAGCTCGCCGCACTGCTGCGCGGGACGCATGCCGACGCGCTGAGCGCGTGGCGCGCGCAGCCGGCGCTGCGCGCGCTCGACCTGCGCGGATTACAGCCGCCCGAGCCGATCGTGCGCATTTTCGAGGCGCTCGAGCGCTGTCCCGACGAGCCGCTGCGCGCGATCCTGCCTCATGAGCCGGTGCCCCTGTACGCGCTGTTGCGCGAGCGCGGCTTTTCCTACAGCGGGGCGCAGCGCCCCGACGGCGCCTTCGAGCTGCTGATCGAGCGCCACACTTGAGATGGATCAAAGTTTCGTGCCGCCATGCAGGGCACCCTAGCCGAATTGACCGATTGAAGACATCGACGGAGGTAATCGTGACGAATCCCAACATCCGCCTGGTGCGCGCCGCAGCGTGGCTCGTGCTGCCCTTTGCGGTTTCGATCGTGTACGCGCAGGCCGACAAGCATCCGTCCACGCAGCCCGAGATCCGTTACCAGGCGGGCGGCTCTCCGCTGGCGACCGAGGACATGCACCAGAACGTCAACCCCAAGGCGCCGCCGATGACCAAGGCGGAATTCGACAAGGGGCGCCAGGTGTACTTCGAGCGCTGCGCCGGCTGCCACGGTGTGCTGCGCAAGGGCGCCACCGGCAAGCCGCTCACGCCCGACATCACGATGGCCAAGGGCACCGAGTACCTCAAGGTATTCATCAAGTACGGTTCGCCGGCCGGGATGCCCAATTGGGGCACCGCTGGCGACCTGAATGACGCCGAAGTCGACCTGATGGCGCGCTACGTGCAGCAGGAACCGCCGACGCCGCCGGAGTGGGGCATGGCCGACATGAAGAAGACCTGGAAGGTCATCGTGCCGACCGCGCAGCGCCCGACGAAGAAGATGAACAAGTACAACATCGACAACATCTTCTCCACCACGCTGCGCGACACGGGCGAGGTGGCCTTGATCGACGGCGACACCAAGAAGATCATCAACATCGTCAAGACCGGCTACGCGGTGCATATCTCGCGTACCTCGGCCTCCGGGCGCTACCTGTACGTCATCGGGCGCGACGCCAAGATCAACCTCATCGACCTGTGGATGGCGAAGCCCGACAACGTCGCCGAGGTGCGCATCGGGCTCGAGGCGCGCTCGGTCGAGACGTCGAAGTACAAGGGCTACGAGGACAAGTACGCGATCGCCGGCTCCTATTGGCCGCCGCAGTACACGATCATGAAGGGCGACACCCTCGAGCCGCTCAGGATCATGGCGACCCGCGGCATGACGGTGGACACGCAGGACTACCACCCCGAGCCGCGCGTGGCCGCGATCGTGGCCTCGCACTTCAAGCCCGAGTTTGTCGTCAACGTGAAGGAGACCGGCAAGGTCCTGATGGTCAACTACAAGGACATCAACAACCTGACGGTGACCGAGATTGGTGCCGCGCGCTTCTTGCACGATGGCGGCTTCAATTCCACCAAGCGTTTCTTCCTGGTCGCTGCCAACCAGTCGAACAAGATCGCCGTGGTCGATACCAAGATCAACAAACTCGCCGCGCTCATCGACGTGGGCAATATTCCGCACCCGGGCCGCGGCGCAAATTTTGTCGATCCGAAATTCGGTCCGGTCTGGGCGACGGGCCACTTGGGCGACGACAGCATTGCAGTGATTGGCACCGACCCGGCAGATGCCGCGGTGCACTATCAGGGCCACCCGAAGCATGCCTGGAAGGTCGTGCGTTCGCTCAAGGGGCAGGGCGGCGGCAACTTGTTCATCAAGACGCACCCGAAGTCGAAGAACCTGTGGGTCGACACGCCGCTCAACCCGGATCCGAAGATCGCGCAGTCGGTCGCGGTGTTCGACATCAACAACCTCGACAAGCCAGCGGTAGTCCTGCCGATCGGGGACTGGGCGAACCTTGGCGAAGGCGCCAAGCGCATCGTGCAGCCCGAGTACAACAAGGCGGGCAACGAGGTCTGGTTCGCGGTGTGGAGCGCGAAGAACCAGGAGTCGGCGCTGGTGGTGGTCGACGACAAGACGAGGAAGCTCAAGGCCGTGATCAAGGACCCGCGCCTGATCACGCCGACCGGGCACTTTAACGTTTACAATACGCAGCACGACATTTACTAACTGACTAGGAGATTCACGGCATGAAGATTCTTGCTGGAGTGCTGTTCGCCGCATCCGCGGTCCTCGCCGCCCCCGTGCAGGCCGACGAGGCGCTCGCCAAGCAGCACAACTGCCTCGCCTGCCACGGCATCGACAAGAAGGTGGTCGGTCCGGCCTTCAAGGACATCGCCAAGAAGTACAAAGGGCAAGCGGGCGCCGAGGCGAATCTGATCGAGAAGGTGAAGAAAGGCGGCAGCGGCTTGTGGGGGCCGATCCCGATGCCGCCCAACGCGGCCGTGTCCGACGCCGATATCAAGAAGCTGGTGGAGTGGATCCTGAAGATGGGTTGATCAGCCGAGCGCGTCGAGCGCGTTCTTGATTTCCAGGCCGAGCGCCGTGTCACCCTCGATGACCAGGCGGCGCGTGAAGAACAGCGTGTCCGGGTCCTCCCGACGCAGCGCCAGCGCCAGGTAATCGGCAAGGCTTGCACGCACCGTGACGTCGGGCTTGCCGAAGCAGGGGCGCAGCCCGATGAAGTCCAGCGTGAATTGCGGTCCGGCGCCGAGGCCGGCGATTTCCAGCCTCAGCACCTTGCCGCGGAGTGGCTGCAGCACCCGGTGCAGCCTGTCCGGAAGCGGGATCACGCCGCCTCCACGCCTGCACGGCCGTGCCAGAAGCCGTTCCAGAGCTTGCCCGGCGAGCAGGCGGCGAGCGCCTTGCGGGCGTCGTACGCGCTGAGGTCGCCGTCAATCGCGGCGCGCAGTACGCGCAGCACCTGCGCCGTGCCGCGCGACTGCGGACTGATGCGCAGCAGCGCCGTGCCGGCATCGCGCAGCGCGTTCAGTTCCTCGACCAGGCAGTACACCCCCGAGGACTGTGTCTGAATGCCGTTCACGGCGAGGAACGGCTTGCCCTCGCGCGTCTCGAGTGCCATGCCGTCGGGAAAGTCGAGGCAGGCGTAGCCGCAGTCCTCTTTCTGGCGGTTGAGACGCCGCGCCGTGAAGCAACGCGCGGAGAAGGCGAGCGGCATGCGGCCGAAGCCGAACACTTCGGCCTCGAGGTCCATGGGGCGCTCGGCGAGCGTACCGGCGACCATTTCGCGCGTCGCCTCCACGGGCGCGACCCAGCGTGTGGCGCCGAGCTCCGCCACCAGGGCGAGGGTCTGCGGGTTGTAGACGTTGAGGTGCGGGCCGGCGACCCAGCCGCGCGCGCCGCACAGCAGCCGCGCCGCGCCCCAGTCGTTCGCCTCGACGCGAAAACGGCCGTTCGCCACGGTACGGCATACGAGTTTCAGGTCGCCCTCGGACTCGGTGAGCGCCTGCGCCGAGAGCACCACCTCCTTGCCGGCCGCCGCGAGGTTCGCGCCGATCGCGAGCCAGTCCTCGAACGCGAGTTCATGGCGCCGCGAGCACACCACTTCGCCCAGGTACACCGCGTCCACGGGCGAGGCGGCCATATCCTCGTAAAAGCTCAGCACCGCGGCGCGCGGCCAGTAGTAGAGCAGCGGACCGAGCGCGAGCTTCATTTCCAGGGGCGCGAGAACGCGCCGAGCGTGTGCTGGCTGCCCTCCGCGTGACGGTCGAGCGCTGCGAGCCAGGCGCGGCGCGGGGTGAAGGTGCCGCCCTTGCAGGCATCGATCGCTTCGCGCCACACGCGCGTCACCTGGGCGACGTAGGCGGGGCTGCGCTGCCGGCCCTCGATCTTCACCGCGCGCACGCCGATGCGGGCGAACTCCGGCAGCAACTCGAGCGTGTTCAGGCTCGCGGGCTCCTCGAAGGCATAGTAGGTCGCGCCGCGCTCCACGTAGCGTCCCTTGCACACGGTCGGATAGGCCGCGCGTTCTCCCGGTGCGTATCGATCGATGAGGATTCCGGCGAGCCGCGACTCGAGCCCGCCGGGCGTCTCGCGCCAGCGCACCGCGTGCGCCGGGGAGCAGGCGCCGGCGGTATTCGGCGATTCACCGCAGGCGTAGGCGGACAAGGCGCAGCGTCCCTCGACCATCACGCACAGCCCGCCGAAGCCGAATACCTCGATCTCGACCTGCGTATGGCGCGCCACCTGCGCCACTTGCGCGAGCGAGAGCACGCGCGGCAGCACGGCGCGCTTCACGCCGAACTGCTGGTGGAAGAAGTTGATCGCCTCGTGGCTGGTCGCCGAGCCCTGCACCGACAGATGCAGCTCGAGGGTCGGGTGCGCGCAGCTCGCATAGCGCAGCAGGCCGGGATCGGCGACGATGATGGCATCGACTCCGAGCGCGGCGACGCGGTCCACGGCTGCGGTCCAGCGCGCCCAGTTGCCGGCCTGGGGGTAGGTGTTGATCGCAACCAGCACCTTGCGCTCACGCGCGTGCGCGTAGGCGAGCCCCGACGCGAGCGCGGCCGCGTCGAAATTGAGGCCCGGGAAATTGCGTGCGTTGGTGTCGTCGCGCAGGCCCAGGTACACCCAGTCGGCGCCGTTGTCCACGGCCGCTTTCAGCGCCGGCAACGATCCGGCGGGACAGACGAGTTCCACGCGGGGCATTCTAGGAGCGCCGGCGGGGTGTTCTGAGCGGCAGGTTGATGTCCATCAACAATTCCGCGTCGGTGCTACGCGCCACCGCGCAGCCGCTCGAGGTCGGGAATACGCACCGTGCGACCCCGGATCTCGATGACGCCGTTGTCGCCCAGCTCGTGCAGGATGCGCGAGAAGTGCTCCGGGGTCATGTTGAGGCGCGAGGCAATGACGCTCTTGCCCGCCGAGAGGTGCACCTCGACCGGGCTGCCGTCGGCATCCTCGGGCACCTCGGCGAGCAGGTAGCCGATCACGCGCTCGTGGCTGGAGCGAAGCGAGTAGGTCTCGACATCGCGCACCAAACCGTGCAGCCGCCGCGACAGGCCCGAGAGCATGCGGTGCGCGAAGCCGGGATCGCGCGCCAGCTCCTCGAGCACGGCGTGCCGGGCGACGTGCAGCAGCATGGCATCGGCGAGCGCCTGCGCGAACACGATGTAGGGCGCATCCAGGAACATCAGCGCCTCGCCGAAGCTCTGCCCGGGGCGCACGATCTCGACCACCTTCTCCACGCCTTGCGGCGAGGTGAAGCCGAGCTTGACTTGGCCGTAGACCACGACGTGAAAGCCGGTGCAGGGGTCGCCCGTATGGACGACGGTCTGGCCTTTGTCGACGTGCAGCGGCAATGTGTTCGCGGCGATGCGGTCGAGCTCCTCGCCGCGCATCTCGCTGAACATCGGCAGGTTGGCGAGAAAGGCCTGGATCTTGATCGGCGGGTGGCGCCGGTTCACGGACTGGTGCCCTCCGAGCGCGTGATCTTGTTGTAGACGTTGTACTTGCCGACGGGCTTATTCATCGGCAGGCGCTTCACTTCGGCGAGCGTGCGCGCGTCGAACACGATGAGCGCGCCGTCCTGCTCCCAGAGGCTGGCGAGCGCATAGCGGCCGTAGCGGTCGAACTCGACGTGCGCCAGCATCTTGCCCGGTGCGGGCGTGAGCCGCGCGACCACTTCGAGCGTGTCCTTGTCGATTACCTGCAGCGTGTCGCGGCCGCGCGGGCCGATCAACGAGTCGACCCAGGCGTAGCGCGTGTTCTCGTGGCTGCGCAGGAAGTAGCCCGGACCGAGCGTCGCGATCTCGGCGACGGTCTTCCAGTCGGCGACGTCGATCACGCTCACCCGGCCCTCGCGCAGGTTGGGCGTCGCCATGACGCGCCGGCCGCGCCGCTCCCAGGTGATGCCCGAGGCGAGGTGCGCCAGCCCCGGCAGATCGACCTCGGCGATGGCACGGCGCACGTCCAGGTTCACGACCTGGCCGTGCTTGCCGCCGCGGCTGGTCCCCACCACCTGGCGAAAGTCGGGCATAAAGAAGAAGTCGTCGAGCACCTCCGCGAGGCGCGTGCGCCGCGCGTTGAGGAACCCCGGGACGAACTCGCCTTCCTTGAAGCGGTAGTCGTGCACCAGCCCGGCGGCGATCGGCTCGGCGCGCGGATCGTACGAGATCTCCCAGATTTCGGGGACGTCCTTCAGCGCGGCGATGAAGCTGCGGCGCGGCGCGGCGTCGTAGACGGCGGACACGCGCGCGGGCGTGGGCAGGACCTTCACCAGCTCGAGCTCGGCGTCGAGCAGCACTAGGCTGTGCGGCAGGTAGTTGGCGGCCATCACATAGCGGCCGTCGGCGGACACCGCGGCGTTGCGCGTGTTGAGGCCGGCGCGCACCTCGGCCACGGTCTTCAGGTTCCACAGATCGAACTTGGAGATCCAGCCGTCGCGCGAGGCGAAGAACACGTAGCGGCCGTCCGGCGTGAACTTCGGCCCGCCATGCAGCGCGTAGCGCGAGGCGAAGCGGTGGATCGGCTCCAGGCGGTCGCCGTCCAGGATCGTCACATGGTGATCGCCCGCCTCGACCACCACGAAGAGATTCAGCGGATCGGCGTCGAACTGCGGGGCGGCCGGCAGGCTGCCCGGGGAATGCTGCACCACGCGCGAGGCCCGGATTTCGGCCTCGCCCCATTGCGGCGCCGGCGTGACCGGCGTGTAGATCAGGGCGACCAGCTCGGCGATCTCGGCCTCGTTCAGTTGCTTGCCGAACGCGGGCATCTGCACGCCGGGCCGGCTGTCGCGGATGACCCTGGCCGCCTCGGGCTTTCTCAGGCGCGACAGGTTTTCCGGCAGCAGGGCCGGACCCATGCCGCCGAGCCGCTGCGCGCCATGGCAACTCGCGCAGTGCGTCTGGTATAGATCCGCGGACAGGCTCAGCGCCGGGACGAGCAGCGCGGCGAGGGCAAGCCACCTCACGCGGCGATTTCCTCGTCGGCGAGATAGCAACCGGGGTCCTCGGCCCAGGGATCGCCACTCACTTTCATGGCGCGCACCCGCGTATTGCCGCCGCAGACGTCGAAATAGGCGCAGCCCGCACAGCGCCCCTTCACCTGGCGCGGGCGCGCCTTGAGCCCCGCCATGATCGGGTGGCGCGTGTCGTTCCAGATCGCCGAGAACGGCCGCGAGCGCACGTTGCCCAGCGTGCAGTCCCACCACATGGTGTCGGGGTGCACGTTGCCGAGGTTGTCGATGTTGGCGACATTCACGCCCGAAGAGTTCCCGCCCCAGGCGGCGAGGGCGGCGCGCAGGTGCGGCTCGTCGAAATCTGCGACGTTCCGGCGCGCCCAATGCAGCAGATACACGCCGTCGGCATCGTTGTTGCCGGTGACGAATTCCTTGTCCAGCCCGCGCTGCGCGGCGCTCCAGGCGCGCGCGAACAGGAGCTCGAGCGCTTCGCGCGCGGCGCGGAACTGCGCGTCGTGCTTGCGGTTGACGTTGCCGCGGCCTGCATAGTTGAGATGCGAGAGGTAGAACTTGTCGATGCGCTCGGCCTCCACCAGATCGAGCAGGCCCGGCAGGTCGCCGGCGTTGTTCTGGGTGAGCGTGAAGCGCACCCCGACCTTGACGTCCATGTCGCGGCACAGCCGCACGGCTTCGAGCGACTTGCCGAAGGCGCCGGCCTTGCGGCGGAACTTGTCGTGCGTCGCTTCCAGCCCGTCCAGGCTGATGCCGACGTAGTCGAAGCCCGCGTCGCGCACGCGCATCGCCATCGGCAGGTCGATCAGCGTGCCGTTGGTGGACAGCGCGGTGTAGAAGCCCAGCGCCTTGGCGCGGGCCGCGATGTCGAAGAGGTCCCGGCGCAGCAGCGGCTCGCCGCCCGAGAGGATCAGCGCGGGCACGCCGAACGCCTTCAGGTCGTCCATGACGCGCAGCACCTCCGCGGTATCGAGCTCGCCTGGGAAGTCGACGTCGGCGGAGATCGAGTAGCAGTGCATGCAGGCGAGGTTGCAGCGGCGCACCAGGTTCCAGATCACCACCGGCACAGTGGGCGCGGCGCG